>JALHUC010000594.1 GCA_022865845.1 bacterium
TCCAAGGACCTGCAGTTCTATCAGCTTCAGTTGTCCCAGCAGAAGCTGGCAAGGGTCCAGTCCCTGATCAACTACAAACTGGCCCTTCTTGACCTTAAGATCAGGACGCTCTGGGATTTCGAAAACAACCGGTCCATTCTGGACGATCTCATCGTTAAATTGGATCAGGAGGATTAAAAGGATGAAAAAAGTCACAAAGGGATTTAATGCTGCACCACTGTGTGTATTCTTATTTAGCTTCATTTTGGTTTTTACCGGCTGCCAACAGGAGCGTATGACGACAGAATCTGACTCCACCTTACCTGTTAGAGCGGAAGAGGTGGCAAAATCCTCCATCCAGGAAATTGTATCGGCCACGGGAACGGTCTATGCCGTCAAGGAAACCATCCTCAAGACGGAACAGGCCGGGAAGTACACGCTCCGGCGAAATCCCAGGACGGGGAAAAATTTTGCCATGGGGGATTCCGTGACTGCCGGCACTCTGCTCTTCACTCTGGAGAATCCCGAGTATGTCAATCAGATCGCCATCGACTCCAAAAAGTTGAGCTATGAGTCGACGGAAAGGGAATACACCAAGCAGCAGAGTGTCTTTGAAAAAGGAGGCATCACGCTCAGTGAGGTCAAGAATGCGGAAAAGGCCCAAATCGATGCCCGCTATAATTACGAAAACGCCAAAATTTCCCTGGCCAAGCTGGAGATTCGCGCCCCCTTCAGCGGGATCATCGTCAACCTTCCTCACTTCACCTCCGGTCAGTGGGTGGAGATCAACACCGAGGTGGCCACCATGATGGATTACTCCCGCCTTTATGCCGAACTGACCCTGCCTGGAAAAGAGATGGACCATATCCAAAGGAACCAGAATGTCGCTGTCAGCAATTACAGCCAGGACAAGCAGAAACTCGAAGGGACGGTGACGGAGATCTCCCCGGCGATCGATCCCACCAGCCGGATGTTTAAAATCAAGATCGAAACCGCCAATAAGGACCTTCTGCTCAAACCCGGAATGTTCGTGCGGGCTGATATCATCATCCAGGAGAAGCAGGATGTGATCGTTATTCCCAAGGATATCATTCTGGACAGGAGGGGCTATAAAACCGTTTATGTTGTTCAGCGTGGGATTGCCCTGGAGCGGAGGCTGGAACTCGGTATTGAGACCAGTGACAGTGTTGAAGTGGTCAAGGGGCTCGATCCGGGCGATAGCCTGATTATCGAAGGATTTGAGACGCTGAGGAATCGCTCCCGCGTCAAAGTTATCGAGTGATCTGGAATATTCATGAAAATGATCGCCTCCCATCAACCCCAAAACCAAGGAAATAAATCGGCGCTCCTTTTCACCCTCCGGGCGAACCGATCTGCGGTGTTGGAGAAAGCTCGCGGTATCTCCTCGTTTCAATCAAAAGAATTATTATGAAAAAACTAGTACAGTTCTCAGTCAAGTATCCCACGACCATCATCATGGTCATCCTGGCCATCTGCCTCCTCGGCTATATTGCCTTCCAGAGGCTGGGGATGGACCTTCTGCCGCATCTGAATAATCCGCGGCTTTATGTCTCCTTGCTTGCTGAAAATCGTCCTCCTGAAGAGATGGAGGAACAGTTTGTTTCCCCCCTGGAAGCCACGGCCGCCCGCGGCTCCAAGGTGACCGGAGTCTCATCCATTTCCCGGGTGGGCCGAGCCCTGATCACGGTCGAATATGACTGGAATACGGATATGGACGAGGCCTATCTGGAGTTGCAGAAGTCCATGACCAGTTTCAGCCAGGGCCAGGGTCTTGATGAGATCACAGTCAGCCAGCTGGATCCCAATGCCCAGCCCATCGTCACCGCTGTCTTCTGGAATGTGGACCTGGATGACCTGGACAGGCTGCGGCAGACCGCGGAAAACAACATCCGTAACGACCTGGTCCGGCTTCCCGGCGTAGCCGCCGTCGAACTTGTCGGGGACAGGAA
>JALHUC010000595.1 GCA_022865845.1 bacterium
CATTCAAGATTCAAGATTCAAAATGAGTGCCCCTGTGGTGAGTTAGTTCTGATCGCTTTAATAGAATCCGTTGTTTCCAGATTAAGATTTTGTCCTTTCGCCAGGTCGCTCAGTCGCCCAATCGAGATTTTCCTCTGTGTCCTCTGTGAGCTCAGTGGTGAAAAACATCGCCTTTATGGTTACCGTTCTTCCCCCAGGTTAAGGTGTTACCCTGTGAAACCCTGTGGAGCAGCCTGGAAATGGCTGTGCTGTGGTAAATTAGGGTTTGACCTTCTTTGCGTAATTTTGCGTCCTTTGCGGTAAGTTAGCTTTTTTTCCGAGATCGCTTCACATGGAGTTAATCCCAATCACCCCCACCTCGGTCCTCCCCCCTCGATAGGGGGAGGAAGTATTCGGAAGTTGGATTATTTTAGGGTTCGCGATGACCCGTCTTCGTCCTATGGACTTCGCCGTGGCAGGCAGTTGCCCTACTGCGTGCTCAGCGAGGAAGCTTTCAATCCCCATCGCTACACAACGCTTCCTCACTATCGATGAGATAAACTTCAACTCGCTCCCCCGCCTTCGCTCCATCGGTGTCCTCCGATAAAACAATTATCCCGTTGGCATCGGACATGGAGCGAAGGATCCCGGAACCCTGCTCCCCTGTGGTGTGGACGTAGAGGACCCCGTCTTCTTTCCGCTCAACGATCCCCCTGATGAAATTGCGACGCCCGGTTTTCTTTTTAATATCCTGCTCCAGGACAGCTCTCACCGTGGGCCTGAACAGCCGGGTGTGTCCCATCATCTTTCTAAGAGCCGGACGAACGTACAGTTCAAAGGACAGTGTGGCTGACACCGGGTTGCCGGGGAGGGCAAATACGGGCTTGCCGTGGCGCACTCCGAAGGTCATGGGCTTCCCCGGTTTCTGGGCCACTTTCCAGAAAAGAACCTCAACTCCTACCGTACCGAAAACATCCTTGAGGAAGTCATAATCACCCATAGATATTCCCCCCGTGGTCACGAGGACGTCTGACTGGAGTCCCTCTTCGATCATGGCAGCGAGATGGTCGGGGTCGTCCCGGGCGATGCCGAGCTGTCTGGGAATAGCGCCGCACTCCCTCACAAGAGCGCTCAGGGCGTGGGAATTGCTGCTATAGATCTGGGCCTCGTGGGGAACCTCGCCCAGGCTGACCACCTCATCCCCGGTGGCAAGGATCGCCACTTCCGGCCTTCTATGGACTTTGAGCTGAGCGATCCCCTGGGAAGCAACGAGTCCGAGGTCGGCTGGACGCAGCGGCCGTCCCGCCGGCAGTATCTCATCAAGGGATTTGATATCCTCACCGGACCGCCGGATGTTGGCGTCTTTTTTTACAGGACTTGTGAGGAAAAGGTTTTCAGCTTCCACATATGTGTCTTCCACCCGGACAACCGCATCCACGCCGCCAGGTACAGGCGCTCCGGTCATGATCCTCACCGCCTCGCTCTCGGCAATAGGAGAGCCAGCCAGGTCTCCTGCCCTGATAGTCCTGACGATGGGAAGAGAGACGGGCGTATTATCGGAAGCTCCCTCTGTGGCTACTGCGGTAAGGGCGAAGCCGTCCATGGCTGAATTATCCTGGGGCGGGACGTCCCTGCGGGCAAATATCGACTCGGCGAGGACCCTGAACAGGCACTGGTCCAGGCTCACAACCTCTTTGCCCAGAAGGTTCACATTTTCCAGGATGATCTTTCGTGCTTCGGATACTCTTATCATTTAAACTCCAAAAGCTTTAACGCAGAGGGCCGCCGTTCGACAGGCTCACGGCCCTGAGCAAATGAAATACGTCGAAGGGCAGGAACACCTACTCCCAGGCGCTGTCGCAGAGATCCGCAGATTATAAACAAAATATTCCAAAGGTTTAACCGCAGAGGACGCGGAGACACGCTGAGGAAACCTGAAATTCATTCCCTCACCTGACCTCTCCTGTAGGGAGAGGGATTTCTGCGAAATCACGACGTTGAGACCCTCTGAACGAGACCAAAGCTCGCTTTTGTCCCAGTCAGAGGGGCTCAACAGTTCCGGTGAGGGAATGGGTTATTATAGCTTTTTCAGCCTTTCCTGCGGCTCTCTGCGAATCGTGCGTCCTACCAGAGGGACGCCTTCCACCGTCGCTAGCGCCTTTCGACCAGCTATGGCGGATGAACTGTATAACTCTGCGTCCCTCCGCGTCCTCTGCGGTAAACAGCTTTTGACCTCATTCTACGTTCAATATTCTACATTCTGGTCCTTACCGTTCACGGTTCACGGTTCACTGAACCTCTTTTAATTCTTACGTCCCCTTTACGCATTGTAACCTGGGTTCGGTCAAGATACTCCAGGAGAGGGATCATCCATTTCCTGGTGGTGTTCACAATTTCCCTGAAATCGGCCAGGGCCATCTCCTGCCTGGTACTGAAGTACTCTTCAACCCCTTTCATAAGAGACTCATGGGCCCTGGACACAATGAAATAGTCATCCTTTATCCTGGCAAGATCACCCCTGTCAGACAGAAGGTTTAGAACCGTTTTAAGGTCCGCCGGAGGAACTTTAAGGTCCTCGCTGATCTCAGGAAGAAAGGGCGCGGAAACCTGTGACTTATCCAATAGCTTCATGAGCTTACCGGCCAGAGCTTCCTGCTCAGGGGTCAGTTTGGCTTCATGACTGCCAATAGCGACGATATCCCCGTCCAGGGCAATTGCGCTTAGATCCTGAAGCGCTGCCAGAAGGTTTCTGTATGGGCGGTCCGGCAGCTGGCGGGCGACTCTCATCCTGAGTTCTTCACGACCGATTCCCGCCCTGGCAGGGTTTGCCTGGTGGAATTTTTCCAACGCATTTAACAGCCGCTCCTTTATTCTATCAAAGGAGGCGGCGGAGTACGCCAGTGTCCCGTCACCGGTGACTGCCAGGACAACCTTTGAGTCATCGTCCATGCGGCTCAGCAGTTCTTTCATCTCCGGAGTATCAAGCCCGGTCCTCACGGATAGGTTCGCCGCCTCAAGGCCAAAGTCCCCGGCCTCTTCAAGGAAGACTTCGACGCGATCCTGGAGATTGCCCTCCTCCAGGCGCTTTAACCGCTCGATCACGGGGGGACGGTTCCGGCGATGTTTCCCGGGAAGGGGATCTATAATGTGTCCACCCCCGATGGTTGCCATGGGAGAATAGCTTCTAATGACAAACCGGTCACCCGGAAGAGCGATAGCCGGCTCTTCAAGACGCAGCTGTATCAGGCCCTCCTCGCCAGGTTGAATAACCTCACCCTCGAGAATGATCGTCCGTGTCATGATCTCAGCCGTGTAAAGGTGAAGGCGAACCCGCTCCCGGTTTTTTAACGGTCGAGGGGCTGAAGGGAGAAGCCTGACCTTGGCGTCAAGCATGAGAGTGGAACGCAGAACTCCGGCCCTCACCGCTGTCTGACCCCGATGGATCTCATCCTTGTCGATCCCCTGCAGGTTCAGGGCGGTTCGGGTCCCAGCCGAGCTTTTGGAGACCGATTCCCCGTGTACCTGCAACCCCCGCAGCTTTGTTTTCCTGTCCCCTGGAAGGAACAGGATCTCTTCCCCGGTGGAAATATTTCCCGAAGTCTGGGTACCGGTGACAACCGTGCCAAACCCCTTCATGGTGAAAACTCTGTCCACAGGCAGCCTGAAGATGCCCTTGTCAGTCCTTCCCGGAATTTTCCGGGCAGCGGCTTCAATAGCAGCAACCATTTCCTCCTTACCGCTGCCGGTGATAGAGGAAACAGGAACAATAGGGGCATCCTGGAGGAAGGTGCCCGAGAGGTACTCTCTCACATCCTCGGTGATCATCTCGAGCCACTCATCATCGACCATATCAGTCTTGGTAAGGGCGATCACCCCGTCCTTGACGCCCAGGAGCTGACAGATATCGAGGTGCTCGCGGGTCTGGGGCATAACCCCCTCATCGGCGGCAATGACGAGAAGCACCAGATCGATCCCTGTGGCACCGGCGACCATGTTCCTGACGAAACGTTCATGGCCCGGAACATCCACGAGGCCCAACCGCAAACCGGAAGGAAGGGTGATGGGAGCGAAGCCCAGCTCGATGGTAATGCCCCGCTCTTTCTCCTCCTTGAGACGGTCGGTGTCGACACCGGTTAATATCTTGACCAGGGATGTCTTGCCGTGGTCGATATGCCCGGCTGTGCCAATTATTATATGTCCTTGAGTAGTCATAATATTAGAGGGTTTTTGCGGCGCACGATAATGGGTAATCTACGGCGTTCTCAGTCGCGCGTGATCCTCGAAGTACCAGACTAAGTACGTCTGCGGTCCCACGCTCCCTGCGGCCTTGCATCTCACCCATTCTCCCGCGCCGATAGGCATGTTCCTTTGAAAAGCGATTAATCATCACATGTCGGCAATCCTTGATCACGCCAACGGCGTGACCTCCGGTTACCTCCTCCCTGCGGCCTTCCATATGACGCACTCTTGCGAACCTCCCAGTTCTGTGGACGTTAATTCCCTTTCTCCGTGTCGCCGCGTCGCCGTGTCTCCGTGTCAAATTATCTTCTCCGTGTCACCGCGTCTCCGCGTCTCCGCGTCTCCGCGTCCGATTCACTTTCCTGCGGCCTTGCATCTCACCCATTCTCCTGCACCGATAGGCATATTCCTTTGAAAAGCGATTAATGGTCGTCAATCTTCAATATACCTGGCTGCGTTCTCGGTCGTCGGCAATCCTCGATCCAGCCACAGGCGGGACCTCCGGTTACCTCCTCTTTCGGGCCTTGCATCTGAACCCTTCTTGAAAGCCTCTTGGTCATGTGAACCTTAATTCCCTTTCTCCGTGTCACCGTGTCACCGTGTCTCCGTGTCAAATTATCTTCTCCGTGTCCCCGCGTCACCGCGTCTCCGTGTCCTGTAGCGCGTATCTGATCCCTCTTTCCAGATCAGCTAGTTCCCTCGAAGCTACCGTTCTCAGGTCGAGGCAAAGTCTATCATCAACAATACGCGCTACGATCGGTGGGTCATGTAAACGAAGCCTACCCTCCAGGTCGTGGGCGGACATTTTTTCCGGCTCGAGGGCCAGGAGCATCGTGGGCAGCTCTTCAAGGGGCAGGGAACCTCCCCCCACCCTGGACACTGAGGATAGAGTCGAGATCCTGACGGGAAGATCGGACAGCCGTCTTCCGAAAAGCCTGGCCCGGGCCGCCACAGCTTCTTTTTTAGCGGTGATCATTCTCAGAGTGGGGATCTTTTCAACGACTGTAGCCGGATCAAGATAGGCCTTCAGAACCGATTCCAGCGCAGCCAGAGTGAGTTTACCCACCCTCAGGGCTCTCTTCATTGGGTTGTTTTTTATTGCCTGAAGGTACTCCCTGGTGCCAACGATGATCCCGGCCTGGGGACCTCCTAGAAGCTTGTCACCCGAAAAGGTCACCACCCCGGCACCCTGGGCAAGGATCTCCTTGACTGTTGGCTCGCTGTACGTAAGTCCAAGCTCCCTGAGGTCCACAAGGCAGCCGCTGCCCAGATCTACGGCAACTGGAACCCCGTTTTTCTTTCCCAGAGCGGCCAGTTCCTCAATAGAGGTTTCCTCGGTAAAGCCGACGATGCGGTAGTTGCTTGTATGCACCTTGAGCAGCAGACCCGTGTCCGTAGTGATCCCTTTCTGGTAATCCGACAACCGCGTCCTGTTTGTCGTTCCGACTTCAACCAACCGGGCACCTGATGCCTCCATCACGTCGGGGATACGGAAACTTCCCCCGATCTCCACGAGCTCTCCACGGGAAACGACCACAGCCCGCTCGGACGCCATGGTTCTTAGCACAAGCATGACGGCGGCGGCATTGTTATTTACGACGGTGGCGGCCTCGGCCCCGGTTAGTCGGCAGAGAAGTTCCTCCACGAGGTCGTCTCTGCTGCCCCTTTCACCACTCTCGATGTCATATTCGAGATTGGAATATCCCCTCGCCGCCATACCGATCTGCCGGACGGCATCTTCAGACAGAGGGCTTCTGCCAAGGTTTGTATGAATGACCACACCTGTAGCGTTGATGACCCTGTGCAGCCTCGGACGGTTCGCCCCGGCAATCCTGTGTGCGGCTTTTTCAGCAACTTTATCCACGACCAGGTCAGCTTTTTCGGTAATCATGCCTCCCTGCACCATTTCCCTTATACGTTCGATTTCCTGCCGGACTGCAGTTTTAATGATCATTTCAGGCACGCTGCCGAAAAGCCGTTTGACGGCAGCGTGCTCCAGGACCAGATCCACTTTGGGGATGTGACGCAATAGCGATTTATCGGGGGTCTTTTTGGACATAAC
>JALHUC010000596.1 GCA_022865845.1 bacterium
GATGAAGATACGGACAACCTGGTCCGGGTGGAACCTTGCGATCTCGCCGTAGACTTCAGGGTCTTTCTCACCCGAATCCCCTACAAGGATGAACCGCCTGTCGGGATAACGGGACACGATAGACTCGATAACGGGGATCTTGGTCTCCTCCGGTGAAGCAAAGATATTGAAAAAAGTCCTGTCCTTTATCCTGAAACTCCGCAAGGTAAAGCTGCCGGAGGGGAAACCTTCGCGGGACATGAAGTCCGCAAGGGGAGGGTAAAGCTGCCAGGGAGAGGCGGACACGTAGTGGAAGACCGCCCCCTCTTTGGCCCAGCTTTGGTAAACTTCCGGCATCCCTGGAACGGACCGAAACTCTTTCAGGAAAGTGTTAGCCAAAAGCTCCTCTTTATCCAGGACCCCGCTTATCTTGATCGTATCGTCAAGATCCGAAATCACCGACAGGCCCCTGGGAGGGATCAACTGAACCCGTCCCCCTCGCTTCCTGCCGCCAATTATCCTCGAAACGACCTCAAAAGGAAGCCAGCTTCCTTCCTGATGTCTGACCGCCCTGTCCCTGTCTATCTCCACTGTCTGCCCGAAATGACCTTCCGGCCCCGATGAGAGGGTCGTAAAAGCGAGGTCGGCTGAGCGAAGGTCAAAGGTCTTGCCACGCTCGTTGTCTACCAGGAACATTCTGGCCCTGCGGCGGAATATTTCATCATCGACCAAGTCCGGTTGAAGTTCCAGCCATTGGAGGAGCGTCTCCACAAAAACGGACCTCCAGATGGAATCCTCCTCGGGCTCGAACACCCATCCATGGACGGGAACGACCCATCGGTTGTTTTCGGCGTTCAAGTAGGCGGCGGTGGGAAAGAAAATGACCTCTTCGTCAGCCTTGAGGTCTGATGCCCCGGCCGGCGAAAGCATGGGAAAGAGGCCCAGGGCAAAAGCCGCGGACAGCAACACCGAAATGAGCAGCACACGAAATATATGTTCGGATCTTTTCATCAACTTTAGCTTATATCAGTCATCCCGTCGGATATGCTACATTTCATGACCTGATACAAGGAAGTCTTTACCTGGGAAAGGAACGATCAATGTCATTCAATCCTGAAGGTCTGATACCGATCGTTGGAGGGGTTTTCGCCTGGCTCGCGGCAACAGGCCAGTACAAGCCGTCGAAGAACTCTGTCAAGTGGGAAGCGTGGCGTCTCGTGTGGGGACCGAAACTGAAGATCCTGGCGCCTATCGTCATTATATTCGGCATCGCCAAGTTGATGGGACTTCTGTAAAATTCAGATTTCAGATCTCAGATCCCAGACCCAATACCCTGGGCACTATTTTTTCGGAGGCACAATGGACGTTAAAGACAGCAACGGAAACATCCTCAACGATGGAGATTCGGTTCAGGTGATCAAGGATCTGAAGGTTAAAGGTTCTTCCACTACCCTCAAAAGGGGACAGGTGTTTAAGAACATCCGCCTCACTTCCAAAAGCGGGGAGATCGAGTGCGGCAGCGGGAAAAGCACTGTCGTCCTGAAGACCGAATTTTGTAAAAAAGCCTGATTCAGAGTCCTGGTCCTGGTCCTGGTCCTGGTCCTGGTCCTGGTCCTGGTCCTGGTCCTGGAAAGATTTTACCAGGCACTAGGTCCCGGTCAAGGACTAGCCCTAGGTTCCACTTTCCACTTTCCTAAAGGAGGAGAACATGCCGGTGATCATTTTTGAAGCGGGGAATAAGATGACCCTGGAAAAGAAGAGGGAGCTCATCCGGGAATTGACGGATGCCGCCGTCAGGGTCACCGGGCTCGGCGCGCCTGCCTTTACCATCTATATCCACGAGAACGAACACGACAACATCGGTGTGGGTGGAGAGCTGCTCACCGAGATCCTTGCCAGGCGGGGCTGACGATTCATTTCACTACGCAGTAACAAGAGGAAAAATAGTGCCTGGCTCCTGGTACGTAGTTCCTGGGCACCAGGTTCCTGGTACCAGGAACTGCCTTTTGGTACCTCTTTCCACTTTCTCCTTTTTTTTCGCTATACTTTAACTGTGACGCTTGCCCCAGGCACTGTCTAATAGACAATAGAAATTAAATGTGGGGTTCTGAGGGTAAGACGTTACCGGGCGGCCGGTATCTCCGGCCGTTCGTTACGCATGGTGCTCCAGTTAAAAAACAGGATGCGACCTGAAATTCCCGGAACACACGTATCGATCATGTGAATGGAGGCATGCTATGATCTCCAGGCCTTTGCGGGCCGTTATTCTCGAACCTAAGCCCCCGAACCCCCACATTTTTTCCCTTTATGCCCTCCCCCGACTGGGTGGGGTGCTTCTGGCTACCTTGCTTCACCAAAGGGGGTGGGATGTCCAGGTGTTTGTGGAAGAGGTGGCCGATATCGATTTTGACCAGGTGCTCAAGGCTGATCTCGTAGGCATCTCAACCATCACTTCCACGGCTCCCAGGGCCTACGCTCTGGCCGACGAGATCCGCAAGTCCGGGATCCCCGTCGTTCTGGGGGGACCACACGTTACCTTTCTTCCGGATGAAGGGCTCGAACACGCAGACATGGTGGTTCGGGGTGAGGGCGAAGTGCCCATCCTGGCACTGGCTCAGTCTTTTGAAGGTGATCACGACCTTTCCCAGGTGCCCGGCCTTTCCTGGCGCACAAACGGCCGAACAGTCCATAACCCTGTCCCCGAAAAACTGGTTGACCTGAACGACCTTCCTCCACCCGACCTTTCCCTTATCCATGGCTACAAAAAAAAGAACTCCCTGGCAAGCAGGGTCATCCCCATCCAGACCACCAGGGGGTGTCCCTACGGCTGCGATTTCTGCTCGGTTACCGGGATGTTCGGTCGGAAACTGCGAAGACAGAACCCGAAAAGTGTCGTCAAGATGCTGGAGGGTTATCGACATCTGGGCAGGCTGGCCTTTATCTATGACGACAACTTCACCGCGGACAAAACCCACGCCCGGGAGATCTGCAGACTCATCATCGAAGCTGCTCTGGACATGGACTGGAGCACCCAGGTGAGGTTAGAGGCCGCCCGCGACACGGAGCTCCTGGAGCACATGTACGAGGCAGGTTGTCGAACTGTGTTCATCGGGTTCGAATCGGTGAATCAGAGGGCACTCGCCGAAAGCCGCAAGTCCCAGTCGGTGGCCGAGATGGCTGGCGCCGTAAGGGCCTTCCGCAGAGCCGGGATAGATGTCCACGGTATGTTCATATACGGTCTGGAATCAGAGGGATCCCGAGACCTGGAAGCAACACTGAAGTTCGCCCTAAATACGCCCATCACCACAGCACAGTTCCTCATCCTGACCCCTTTTCCCGGGACCGAACAACTTGATCGCCTCACCCGGGAAGACCGGATCCTTCTAACCGACTGGAGCCTTTACGACGGTCACCATGTGGTGTTCGCACCCGGGAACATTAGCCCGCAGGATCTCCAGAGCATGCAGGTGCGATCACACTGGCGCTTCTATTCATGGGCCCGGAGTCTCGTTAGCCTGTTAAAACTGAAGTTCGTACGAACGAGTATATACATCTACGCGAGACGTATTAATTCAAGGTGGCACCGGCAGAACCGTATCTACCTGCAGGTTCTGAAACACCTTTCCCGCAGCAGCTCAATTGCCAGTAATGCTGAATTAAAGAGCCGGTTCCCCGACATCAGCCATGCAGTGAAAAAGGCGCGAAGACGAATGGACAGTGAGGGGATAAGGGCGTCATCGGTGTCTTTGGGGTCGGAGGTTGAATTGTGATGTTCCGGATCCAGGCAATCTGAGATGCCACAATTCAACCGCCGACCCCAAAAAAGCTGCCTACTTTCCCTTCATAAGGCCCAGAACCCGATCGAAATTCCCCGGTTTTTCCAGCCCTGCCACTGTTTCGAAAATCTCCTGCCTCTTTTCGGCCGAAAAGAGGTGGTCGGCGCAATCGGTGAATTTTACCTGTAGTTCTGCGTCCGAAAGCGGGAAATCCGGTCCGCCGCGGTAACGCTCGTCAGACTCGCGCACCAGTTTTTTGCCGTTTTTAAGGTTCACTTCCACCCGGGAGAGCATCTTGTCATATCCTCTGGCTTCAATTTCCGGATCGACCTGCGTTTTGACCCTGCCCATCATGGCCTTTACATCCGGAGAATTGACGAACTCGTCCGTGAATTCCCTGACACCGGCCTTTCGGGAAAGGATAATAGCGGTCATTAAAAAGGGCATGCAGAACTTGGCCTCCAGCTCGTTGGTGGCCGTTTCATAACGAATGGGATTTAAAATGTTGGAACCTGCGTAAAGCACTACTTTTTCGATATCTTCCGGTTTCAGATCGTTTTCCGTTACCAACGCCAGCATGGCATCGATGGAAGGATGTGTCAGTGAGCCGCACGGATAGGGTTTGATGCTGACACCAGGATCCACAATGGAAAACGGATTGCCCAGTTTCCCCTGGATCTTGTCGAGATCAAAACCGCCGCCTGCCACCTTGAAAAATCCCCACGGGCCATCCAGGCCATCCGGATCAGCTTCAAAACCCCGTGCCGCCAGCAGTGCCGCCGTCACGCCGCTGTGGGCCGCCCGCCCCACGTGCAGCGGTTTGGTCATGGTGCCGAAATTTACCCGGATACCCGCTCCCATGCTGGCAGCCATGCCCAGCAGATGCCGGAACTGGTGTGGGCTCAGGTCCATGAGCTTGCCCGCCGCCGCCGCAGCGCCAAAAACGCCGATGGTACCGCTGGAATGAAAACCGCTATTGTAATGGTGGGGGGAGATCGCCTCGGCGATCTTACACTCCACCTCGAATCCGGCAACAAAAGCGGTGATAAACTGCTCACCGGTAACACCACCCAGTTTTTCGGCGACGGCCAGGGCCGCCGTGAAAGCGGGGATCGTCGGGTGGGTGAGCAACCCGAAAACACGATCAGGGTAAGAAGACAACTGCGTATCGTCCCAGTCCATGGAGTGGCCCGCCGTCGCGTTGACCATCGCGGCTGATGCAGCCGGTACCCTGGCCTGCTTTTCACCAAAAACTGTCGCCTGGTCGCTTCCTCCCGTTTCCAGGCAATGTTCCATGACGATCCGCGTACATTCCTGGCGAGCGCCTACAACAATGAGCCCCAGCGCGTCCAGAATGCAGCGTTTGGCTATACGGCGTGCCTCGGGGGGCACCTTATCGAAGGTCTGTGCCGTAGACCAGTCGGCGATTTCCCGGGTGATGTTGGTTTGAGTCGACATGTTCGTTTTACCTCCTCTTTGTTTATTTTTCAGGTTGTTTTTAATCTGCCGATCAGACGCTGACAGAGGATTTTCCCTTGAATCGACCCAGAATATAGGGAAGAAAAAGACTGACCACACCTATCGCAAGCATGACGACGGTGATCGGCCTTTCAAAGAAAATTCCCAGGCTGCCGTCGGACATGAAAAGGGATTGCCTGAAAGATTTCTCCGCCATGGGGCCCAAGACAAGCGCCAGGATAACCGGGGCGACCGGGAAATCGAACCGCTTCATCCCGAACCCGACAAAACCGGAAACAACAACGATCCAGACCTCGATGAGACTGTTGCTGATAGAATACGCGCCCACCACGCTCATGACCAGGATCACAGAGGACATGATGACGGTGGGCAGGCGCAGTATCTGGGTCAGCGGTTTAATACCGGCGGTGGCAAGCAGCAACCCGAGACAGTTCGCGATGTAAAGCGCCGCGATAATCGCCCACACCAGTTGTGCGTGCTGCGTGAACAGCATCGGCCCGGGCTGGATGCCGTGGATCATCAACGCGCCGAGGAGAACAGCCGTTGTTTCGGAACCGGGTATGCCCAGACTCAGCAGGGGCACCAGCGCGCCTCCTGCCGCGGCATTGTCGGCGCTGCCCGGTCCAGCCACACAGCTCAGATCGCCCTTCCCGACCATTTCGGGATTTTTACTGATCTTCGCTTCCAGTGAATAGGACATAAAAGCCGCTGCGGTCGCACCCGCCCCGGGCAGCATGCCGATGAAGTTTCCCAGAATCGTCCCCCGGGCAATGGAGGGGAAGGCAGCTTTCACTTCTTTCCACGAAGGTAGAAGTCCTGTCACTTTTCCCTTGTAAAACGGCTGGCTCATGCGGCGCTGGATATTTTGCAGAGATTGAGCCACGGCGAACATACCGATCAGAACGGCGATGAAATTGATCCCGTTGCTCAACCCGAGGATGCCGAAGGTAAATCGGCTGA
>JALHUC010000597.1 GCA_022865845.1 bacterium
AGGGGGACACCAGCTCTTCGAGGAAGTCGGTAACTATGTCTACGGTATATCCAGGCTCGAAATGGAAAAGATCGGACTTGGCCTGAACATGCCGATGATAGCGATTAGAGGGATAAATGATTATTATGTGAAAGGGGTCGAGGACGAGAAAGCTGACAAATCATCCAGGATGTTCAAAAGGATCAAGCGCCGCATCGCCATGAACGACATTTTCTGCCGGCTTGGACTCAAACCCCACTCCACAACCTGTGTGATCCTGTTCCACAACCCCATTGACCCGGACCTGCGCCGACGTCTATCTGGCGCCGGCTTTGAGGTCCTAGACCTGCCGGAGAATCCGTATATAGATAGAAATGGGGATAAGTAATAAGAGATAAAGGATAGGGAAATATCTTCCGACTTGACGACCAAGCGAATCAGGGGCGCTTTTTCCCAATCACGAGTCACGAGTCACGGATCACGGATCACGGATCACGGATCTTAAAATAGTCTTCCAGGATTTCCCTGTGATCGAAGGCAATATCCCCCGGCAGAGTATCCTCCGTAAAGACTCCTGCGTTGGCAGCGTCGTCATCTGCCACAGGCCGGCCAGCAGCAGAGGCGATGAAAACGGTGGAGATAGTGTGGCTTCTGGGGTCCCGGGACGGGTCGGAGTAAACGCCGAGGAGTCCTGTAAGCTGGACCACAAGACCGGTCTCTTCCCTGGCCTCCCGCACTGCGGCCGCCTCCACCGTTTCACCGTAATCCACGAACCCGCCCGGGATGGCCCAGCCGTGGGGCGGGTTCTTCCTCTCGATGAGAACGATGCCGCCCTCCACCTCGATGATGATGTCCACGGTTGGGAAGGGATTCTTGTGCTCACTCATGATAAGGTTGCCTCAGGGTTGAATTTCAAATTCCAGATTTCAAATTGCAAAAGGATTAATCCAATATCCAAAAACCAAAAAATCGGACTCTCGCAGAGCCGCAGGGGACGCAGGGTAAGGCTTTTAGGATCTAACTTACAACCATCCCTATGATAAAAAGAATAATACAAAACAGAAACAGGATACTTGAAAAAACGGCCAATCTGATTTCAAAAACAGTCAACACTTTTAGGGGAGGCTTTCCCCAGTTCTTCACACTAATGACCATTAAACATACCAAAGCTGAAGCTCCGAAAAATCCGCCCAACAAAAACCATGGATTTGATAGCATCCCGTATTTCCCTGTGGCTCTCTGCGCTCTGCGTTAAAGCTCTGATTTTAACCCGAGATTGCTTCACACAGAAACGGTTCGCAATGACGCCAACCTACGGTTGGAGTTCCAGGTTTCAAGTTTCACGTTCCAGGTTTTCCCGCGCCTCCGCGTCCCTCCGCGTACTCTGCGTTCAAACAGTCTTTGATCTAATTCTGCGTTCTACATTCTACGTTCTGCATTCTATCTCAGCTTATCCGCTAAAAACCACTGATGCACCGCTGCTGCTCCAAGGAACACAACGAAACTCACGAACAGGAGTGTGATGAACGAAGTTCCTCTTTTAAACAGGTACAGGGCCGTAATGAAGAAGAATATGGTGGGTATGATGGCGTACAGAACCGACCGGGTAAAGGTGTGGGCCAACTGGTAATCACCTGTCTCAGCGTACAACCAGATAAGGACCAGCAG
>JALHUC010000598.1 GCA_022865845.1 bacterium
ATCGACAAAGGAAAGGTACTCCTCCCCCCTGATCCTGTTTTTCCTGATTCCGAGATAAAGAGGATCGTTGAGGAGCTCCTCGTTGTTGGTACCCACGTCCAGTGTCACCGGAAGGCAGTTGGCCGGGTGAATACCAGCGCCTCCCGTGTAAAGGGACAGCTTGCCTACAGGTATTCCCATTCCCCCGACCCCCTGGTCCCCGAGCCCCAGGATCCCCTCGGAGTCGGTGGCAACTATCATCTCGATATTCCGGTAAGGCAGGGATTGGAAGATATCATCGATCTGGGAAATGTTTTCCGGGGAGAGGAACACGCCCCTTGTGAAGCGGAAAATGTGGCTGAACATCTGACAGGCGAGGCCTACCGTCGGGGTGTAAACGATGGGGATCATCTCGCCGAGGTGTTTCAGTAAAAGGGAATAGAATAGGGTCTCGTTCCTGTCCTGGAGCGAGCGCAGGTAAATGTACTTTTCGAGATCGGTATTTTTACCCGAAAAACCCTCATATCTCCTGTTAACCTGCTGGTCGAGAGTTGAAACGGCGGGTGGCAGATAGCCGTCTATCCTGAACAGCCGGCGCTCCTCCGGGGTGTAGGCCGTCCCCTTATTGAGGGTGGGGTTGTGGAGTAGTTCCAGGCCGTCGGTGTCGATCTCAACGACCTCTTCCCCTGATTCATCCTTGTAGATCCTGTAGTGAAGCATAGTACCCTCCTTGCGAGAGTGGAACATCTATGGGCTAAGGCCATGTGCAATACATCACATAACATAATAGGCCGTTGGCTACCAGAGCGAAGGAAGGTTGCCGGATTTTCCCTATTTCCTAAGTGTCATATTTCCCCGGTGTCAGAGCAATTATTTCTCGACCATGACCGATCTTTCGCAACCACGCATTTACGCTCCACGCACTCCGCACTAGTTTTTCTTTGGGCTTTGGACTTTGGGCTTTGGGCTGCTTTTCCCCTTTCCCCCTTGCACTTCCCTCCTTCCCCCGCTAACATTTACTGACAGAATAAAGATGTTTCTGATCTACGATGTTTCCTTCCCTGAACCGCCCTGCGGGAGGCAGACCATGGGCAAACAGTTGGTACTGGTTGGGGCCGGCCACGCCCACCTGACAACGATCTCGGCCATCAGAAGCCTGGTCAAACGTGGTCACACGGTAACGGTGATAGCCCCCTCGGACCATCACTACTACTCCGGCATGGCACCTGGCATGCTTTCGGGCACCTACCGCCCCCAGGAGATCCGTTTTAACGTCCATAAGCTGACCACCGGCCGTGGCGGCCAGTTCATCAAAGGGAAAGCTACCAGGATCAACCCTGCCCAGCAAGAGGTCCTCCTGGAAGATGGCCAACGAGTCCCTTACGACGTCGTTTCCTTTAACGTTGGCAGCGTGATCCCATCCGGAAAGATGGAACTGGGCGATGGATCAGTGTTTACGGTCAAGCCCATCGAAAGGATCATGGAAGGACGAACCGCCATCCTGGACCTGTGGGATCAGCACGATTCCGGGAAGCCTCTTGAACTTGCTGTCGTCGGCGGAGGCCCTGCGGGGGTGGAAATGGCGGGAGCCTTGTGGCGCCTTTCCAGGGATAACAGGATCCAAAGTCGGATCACTCTTTTGACCGGAAGCGAACTCCTCGGCCTCCTTCCCAGGCGCCTTCAGGCCAAAGTTCGCCGTTCACTGGGAAAAAGAGGGATTCACATCAGGGAGGGGTCGCGGGTTGCATCAATAGGGTCCCACCGTGTCATCCTGGAGGACGGATCCACCATTCCAGCCGACATTACACTTCTTGCCACCGGGGTCATCCCCTCCCGTCTTTTCACCGAATCCGGTTTACCTACAGCCGTTGATGGCGGACTTCTCGTGAACAACTATCTCCAGAGTGTTGAATATCCCCAGATCTTCGGTGGGGGTGATTGCGTCACCCTTCAAGAGGGGCCCCTTGCCCGAGTAGGGGTCTACGCAGTCAGGGAAAACCCGGTGCTGCTGACCAACCTGGCGGCGGCCATGGAAGAAAAACCTTTCCAGAGGTTCGATCCCGGCAGCTCAGAATTCCTTCTCATTCTCAACATGGGGGATGGTTCAGCGGTCTTTAGAAAGGGAGAGTGGATATTTAAAGGAAAGCCCGCTTTCTGGATCAAGGATTTTATCGACCGACGGTTCATGAGGAAATTTCAGCTCAGCGGTGAGCTTGCCGAACCGTTGAGCGGAGAGCTGGATGAAGAGACTTAAGACCTGGTCCTGGTCCTAGTCGTAGTCCCAGTGAAAAAGCATGTGCCTTTACCAGGCACTAGGTCCAGGTCCAGGACAAAGTTATTTTTTCTGAAGGCGGAATAGGGAAGGATGGAGGATGAAT
>JALHUC010000071.1 GCA_022865845.1 bacterium
GAGACGTCCAGATCTCCTGCCAGCCGGGCTGGACCTTCGCCCCGAGGGAAACCCTCGCTGTTTTCTTCCAGATCTTCGGCCTGCCCGAAGAGATACGGCGGACGGGAGGCCTGGCGTTTGTTTTTGAACGGCAAGGCCAGGATTTCCTTCGGCACGAACTCCCGCTCAAGGACCTCCAGTCAATGGATGTCGTTCAGGAATTCCCCCTGCAGACGTTCCCCCCCGATTACTACAAGCTTCGGGTGACCCTCCTTGACGCGCAGAGCCGGGCGACGGTCTCCGCCGACGCCGACTTCGAAGTATCGACTCTTCCGGACATCCCGAGGCCTTGGGTCGTGGCCAAGGTCATGCCGCCGGCCGACAACGCCATGTACGCCTATCTCGTGGGCGGCCAGCTCGTGAAGGCGGGGGAATTCGACGCCGGCGGCGATCTCTTAGCCAAGGCCTACCACGCGGATCCCCGCATGATGGAATACGCCATGGCCTATGCGGAATGGCTGGCTCAGAAGAAAGAATACGCGAGAGCCAAGGGCATTCTCGACCCCTTTTCAGGGGTTTCCGATGAGAAGCCCGAGGTGCTGACCCTGCTTGGAGAGTGTTCCCAGGCCTTGGGACAATACCAGGAGGCCATCACCTTTTACAGGGAGTATCTCAGCCGCGTCGGAACGAACCTGAACGTCCTGAACTCTATCGGCCAGTGTTACTACGAACTCGGAGATCACGAAAACGCCAGGATCGCCTGGGAGAGGTCCCTGGCGATCGATCCCGGTCAGGGCCGCGTCAGGGAGCTCCTGGACAAGGTCAAGAAGAGACGACCGGCCTAGACCTCGATGATCCCGAGAGGCGGGTTGGTTTTCCATTGCCCGGTTGCTTGTCAAAGGGAGAGATCCCCAGCAATTCATTCCAACCGAGGAATCCTATACTCCACCCTTCGACTGGGAGGCTGGTGAACGATATCCTCGTACCCACTCGCTCTCCTGAACCACAGCTTGACTTGCTCCATGAAACCCGAGAATACCAGAAAGATCCCCTTCAGGATCACCCCCGGGCCGGCACTGCCAAGGACTTTCCCGTACAGTCTCATCGTATTCCAGGCCTTCATCCTGGCAGCCCTGTTGGGTGCGAACAAGAGGGCGGGAAGCAGGATGGGGCGCAGGTTCAAGGCGATCTTCTGGAGACGTCTGATCCTCTGGCGCATGAAAACGTCGTCAGCAGCATGGTCACTCTTCTCGTATCGCAGACTCTCGGGGTTCCAGACAAGCGACTCCGCCTCCCTCCATGTTCTATCGGCCTCGGCCTTCGCATAGCCTCGGACGGCGGTGATCGCCATGTTGAGGATACCAGGTCCGCTGGCCTCGTATTTCCTCCTGAATGCTTTTTTCAGCAGGTTAGCCTGTTCCTTTGGATCAACGATGTGCGGGTGGTTCCAGTTCAGTTCTCCCGCGCCGTGGTGGAAGCGAAAGTGAATGTCCTTGAGCCTTCCCTCGCCGGCAAGTCTTGCATACAAGCCGGTGCATGGACTGTGTGTGTAGTTCATGAACTGGGTCATGTCGGAACCAAGACCGATGATCCACTCGATGTCTTCCCTGATGGTCGCCTGGTCATGGTGGTCAAGGAAAAGGATGCCAGACGTTATCACCGAGATGCCATTGTCTTGGAGCTGAGCTATCAGTTTGCCGATGTCTATGTCCTTAAGCTTCGCATGGGTGTTGGCCCTTGACTCGACACCGATCCAAATCATGTGTATGCCGAGTCGCACGAGGAAATCGATGCCCACATCGGTGGTCACC
>JALHUC010000599.1 GCA_022865845.1 bacterium
AGCTTCAATAAGAGTCTGCACCCGCTGAAAAAGCAGTCTGGGATTAACCGGTTTGAGTAGAAAATCGTTGCAACCGCTGCTGACCCAGTCAGCCACATCGCCAACCTCCTCTGTGGCAGCCAGAACGATCACAGGGATATCCTTCAAGGAAGGAGTCGATCTCAGCTCCTTTATCATGGTTTCTTCCACACGACCTCGAGTCCCCACCTCCACGAGGAGAAGATCAACGTCGTCGCTACCCAGAATGTCAATGGCGTCCGAGGAAGACCCTGTCTCCAGGACCTTGTACCCATATCTGGTGAGTAATTCGAACAGATGCTCACGGACCTGCTGTGACTTGTCGACCACTAGGACTGTTTTTGGTTCATTCATCGGACTGCTCACCTTTCACCAATGATAAGCCTTTTTGTACTACTTCCTCATCTCTGAAAACGGTTCTGAGGAGGCCGGCAGGGGGCAAAACAATTCCGGTCCCTCGATAAACCCCGGAATCCGCGCTAATAGGCTCCAATCCCATGGGGCTGGCAGAAATGGCGGGGTCAGGCCCGGTCGTCTCACCCTCTTACATGAAGGGTTTGACGACCGGGCCTGACCCCAATACATATAATGCAAAGTGGTCCTGTAAGCCGAGTTCTGTCTTCAACAGGTCAGAGGCTTGCCCTGAGCCTGTCGATAGGTGACCATTCATCTGGGACCGCCGTTGCCGACGGCCTCTAGCAGCCTACCCGGGAGCCTTGGACGGGCCGCCCTCTTACGCTCCCCTATTTGGCCTTGCACCGGATGGGGTTTACCTAGCTGCCGGTGTCACCACCGGCACTGGTGAGCTCTTACCTCACCCTTTCACCCTTACCCGCCATAGCCTTGGCGACGGCGGGCGGTCTGCTCTCTGTGGCACTTTCCCTGGGGTCGCCCCCGGTCGGCGTTACCGACCATCCTGCCCTTCGGTGCTCGGACTTTCCTCTCGCCCCGCCAGTGGCGGAGCAAGCGGTCACCCGGACCACTTTGCAAGGATAATTCTAACTTAATATATGGGATTTGAGAATTACGAATTGAGGATTGAGGATTATACTTGCTGAGCAAAGAGGGAGAACAGCTTCTGGGGTCCCTAATTCAGCTTCCAGGGTCTAGGTTCTGGTGTCTAAAAACACCTTTAAACACCCACGCTTTACCTTGCGTACCTTGCCAGTAAGCTCAAGGCAATCTTTATGAGATTGTGTCGGGAGTTTTGGAGGTTGTGGAATCCAGCATATTAATCGCAGCTTTGGCCATGGCACTATCGGGAAATTCCAGGAGTGTTCTTTCATAAAACCCCCTTGCCTTATCTCCCTCGCCAAGCTGGCCATAGCAATACGCCATGTTCAAAAGGGCCATCTCCTGGTAGCTGACCCTGCTGGAAGACATAAGAGTGACATATCGCCAGTCATCGACCCACCTGTTGTGACTGAAAAAATCGTAGCTCTTCTGAAACCTGTCCAGAGCCGGAGCGAACTCTTCCTTCATGAAATGAGCCATTCCCTTTCTGTGGTGCAGGGCAACCGTTTTTCTGAGCAATACCGATGCTGAGATATAGGCCAACGCTCCCATGATCGCCGGGTTTTGGGTGCCTGAGAATGAGGCCAGGACAATGAAAACCCCTAGAATGAGTAGCTGAGGTATTAAGGACAACCAGGCGGTCTGTTTGACTATGGGCTGCTTTGAAGCCATATCAGGTGTCCACCTCTTGCGGGGGAGGGAAGGTTCTGGGTTCTGGGTTCTGGGTTCTGGGTTCTGGGTTCTGGGTTCTGGGTTCTGAGTTCTGGGTTCTGAGTTCTGAGTTCTGAGTTCTGAGTTCTGAGTTCTGAGTTCTGAGTTCTGAAAAATAGTATCCGATTATGCGCTGCCTGGAATTTAAGGGCGTTCAGAGTACAGTTGATCCAAGGACAGAGTCCCGGGGAATACCGGAGGTCCCGCCTGTGGCGGGATCGAAGATTTCCCGAGTACTTATAACCGTAATCGCACCTAAATGGACCGCTCTTATCGGCCGTCAAGAGAGCGTCAGGTACGAGGCTCGACTGCTCTTTTGCCTTTAAGGGCGGTCAGGGTGTGGTAGATTCAAGGCCAGAGCTCCGAGGAACACCGGAGGCGTATATGCCGACATACGTTGAGGATTTCCGAGGGGCGATAACGCAGAAGATGCCGTGCTATGGACGCCCGCATTAACCTACAATTCAACCTTACCCATAGCATCCACGGCAAGATTCGCCATCCGATCCGCTTCCTTATTCTGCTCCCTGGGCACATGCGTAAAGGTCACCTTCTCAAATGAGGAGATCGCCTTGATGGCTGAGAAGTAAAGGTCCTGCAAGTGTGGGCTCTTGACCCTGTACTGTCCATTAAGCTGCTTCACAATAAGTTCGCTGTCAGATCGAACTTTCAGTTTGCTGACACCCAATTCAGCCGCTTTTTGCATTCCGAGAATCAAAGCTCTGTACTCGGCCACGTTGTTGGTGGCCTCTCCCAGATACTCTCCAATCCTAAGGACAGAACCATCGGCTGCCTCCAGAACAACACCGGCACCAGCTTTTCCAGGGTTTCCCCTGGCCGCACCGTCCACCGACAGGACCGCAGTGGACCAGGTGCTTTGATCTGTGCCTGTCACTCCATGGATAATCCCGGCGAGCACCTTTCTGGTCATTCCAGGGAAAGCTTCCAGAGTCTGCTCGATGTCCAAGGTGTCCGCAAGGTGCCGAAGCACCCGCATCGGATCATTCCTGGTCGACATAAATGATGCGACCGCAGTTGGGGCAATGGTGGATACCACCTTGAGCCAGCACCTGGTTGTAAAGCTGCGGCGGGATCGTCATGAAACAACCATTGCACACCCCTCCGCCGACCCTGACAACACCTTTGCCCCTGTAGCGTTCAAAGACTTTCTGGTATTTACCCAGAAGCACCGGATCGATGAGGTCCGCTTCCACCGCCCGTGTTTTTTCAAGGCCCTCTCGCTCTTTCTGG
>JALHUC010000072.1 GCA_022865845.1 bacterium
CGATAAGGGACTGGCGATTTATGACCGCAAGAAGTTTACGGTCAGGACCACAGAACAGGGCCTGCCCGACAACAACGTGACATCCATTGCCATTGATGCCAACGGTGTATTCTGGATCGGGACCTCAAAGGGGCTCCTCAGGCAGGACGGGAAAAAACAACAGGTTTTCACGGCATCCCACGGGCTGCCTTCGGACCGGATCCTTTCGGTTGCGGTGGACGGCAGATGGAATGTCTGGGCCGGAACCGTGGATCAGGGTGTGGCCAGGTACGATGGTGGAACGTGGAATCGATATACGGATGCACAGGGAATGCCCCGTTTATTGGTGAAGGTGATCGTGGTTGACCTTGCGGACAACAAATGGTTTGGTACCAATGCAGGTGTTTACAAATACGATGGAAGGCTGTTTACCCGGTCGGAGACGGAGATATACAGATAAAACGAGGTTTCGAGTTTCGAGTTCCGAGAGGAGCACCGAGTTAGTGTGTTTTCCCGGAACCTGGAACCCGGAACCCGGAACCCGGAACCCCGAAAACAGGAGTTTTCGGCATGAAGCTCATTTGCTCCAGCTGCCAGACGAATTATCAGATCGCGGACGAAAAGATCCCGGTCAAGGGAGCGCGAGCCAACTGTCAAAACTGTGGCCAGCTCATTATTATCCCCGGGAGCGGCAGTGAGGGCAGATCCAGCAGCTTTCTACCCGGGGTATCAGATGTGGATTTCGGACAAACAATGGCATACGATTTTTCCGAGGTGGACCAGAGTCGGACAGAGATCTCCGCATTCCTTGAGAAAATTTCCGAACGCGAACCGTTCATGGAGGAAGGGCTGGTTCTTTCCCTGAAGGATATTAAAACTGGGGAGGAGTATCCCCTGCCCGGGGCAGAGGTGACCGTTGGCCGCCGCGGGGCCAATATAAACGTGGATGATCCGGAGGTTTCCAGGAGTCACTGCCTCATCAAGGTTTTTGGTGACCGTATTGTCATTCTGGATCTCGAGAGCACCAACGGTACATTCGTCCGCGGCAAGAAGGTAATGACTGCCAGCCTGGGAGTCTCTGAACAGTTCAGCATAGGTAACACAATAGTTGAACTTGTGAAAAAACAGGTGGATTGAGGGGATCGGGCCTACCTCATGAAAGCAGACGCACAGACTGACAGAAACCTGCTGGACAGAAGTGGAATACTTCCCCCGGGATTCTCCGACGAGGTTGCCACCTTTGGTCGCAGCTCTGGCGTATCCATTTTTTCTCTTCGTTGGAAGGTTTCAATCTCCTTCTCCGTTCTTTTATTCATGGTCGTCGGTCTCCTGTTCTTTGCCTTTATGAGGTACGAGCGGATATTCCTCCAGAGGGAAGGGGAGAAAAGAGCTCAATCCCTGGCCCTTAACCTTGCTGTCAACGCGCGGGATCCTCTCCTTGCGCAGGATGATCTCAGGCTTGGTCCCGTTACGGAATCTATCAGCCAGGACAGCGATGTTCTATACGCCTTCCTCATGGATCATCAATCCCGTGTTCTCTATCACTCAGATCCCGTTAAAACAGGGAAGCTGCTGCCTCAGGGTGTTCCCATGCCTGAAAAAGGGGTTATACAGGTTTCGGTACCTGTAGTGGTGGAGGAGGTCCAGGTTGGTACCGCAGTGGTTGGCCTTAGTGAGGACCACATCAGGGAAGCGGTTGCGGCCACAGCAATCGGCCTGATCTTTCCTTTGAGCGTAGGGACGGGGTTAGGCTTGCTCGGCATTTTTTTCCTGACGGGTGTGCATATCAACAGAGTGGAACTACTTGAAAAGGCAGTGCAGGCCCTGGGATCGGGCAACCTTCAGGTGAGGGTGGACGACCGGAGCATGGATGAGGTTGGCCGATTATCAAGGGGATTTAACGAAATGGTTACCCAACTGCATATGGCCAGAAAGCTGGTCGAGAAAAACTTTAAAGAAACTATCAGCGCTCTGGCTGAAGCAGTTGAGGCCAAGGACGCATACACGCGCGGTCATTGCGATCGAGTTGCCAGGATTTCTTTGGCCATAGCGAAGAGGGCTGGTTTGGAAACCGCGCGCTGCATGGAACTGGAGCTTGCAGCCATCCTGCACGATATTGGAAAGATCGGTGTTGAAGAAGGTGTGGTTGGAAAGCTTGGGCCGCTTAACCCGGACGAAACCAGGGATATGAGACATCATCCCGAGATCGGAGCAAGGATCCTCAGCCCCCTGTCATCCCTCAAGAAAGTCGGTTCTTATGTAAAGCATCATCATGAACATTACGACGGGACAGGGTACCCGAACCGGCTTAAGGGAGAGAAAATACCTCTCCCGTCCCGAATAATCCTGCTGGCAGATGCCTTTGATGCCATGACAACGGACCGACCCTACAGGGAGGCTCTGACAAGAAAAGAGGCCTTCCAGAGAATTAACCTGGGCCGTGGCAATCAGTTCGATCCCCGGATCGTAGATATCTTCTTTGCACTGGCGGATGAGGGGTATGTTGATGCCGTCTATGGGGATGATCCAGAGGAGGCCCAACCATCAAACGCTTGACAGCTGCCCTTCTCGCGGTGTTGTGGATCAGCTCAGCCGGTTGCGCTCTGGTGGGAAAGGGAGCAGGGCAAAGATCGGAGTGTTCCCGGATCGCCGGTCTTGCCCATTCCGGTGACCATAAACCGGCTGTGGACGCTGCTCTTGCGTTGGCGGAATCAGGGAAGAGCTGCTCTCCAGATGTCATGGAGGCGGTATCCCGATCCCGAACGAAACTCCAGAAGGCCGATTCTTACGTTCACAAGGCCCTGAAGATGAGGAAAGAAGGGAACCTTCCATCCGCTCGCGCTGATCTTAAGAGGGCACTTTCGATCTATCCGAGGTACTACTGGGTTCAGACCCTGATAAAGAACGTTGACAGGTCCATACAGGCGGAGCTCGACAGCCTGTGGAATGAGGCCAGCTATTTGAAATCAAGTGGGGACCCGGAAGGGGCCCTGTCAAGGATCCAGGAAGCCCTGATCCTTTCACCAGGGGATCAGAAGCTGGAGTCAGAAGCGGTTGCATTACCGGAGATGATCAGAAAGGCCCAGGCAGACCAGACCGTTCAAAAGGTTCTGGATGAAGCGAGGACCCATCTTGAAGAGGGCCGCTTCGATGAAGCCCAGGAGCTCCTGACAAAAGGTGATATGCCAGGGCGACTGGGCACCAGAGGAGAGGAGATGCTCTCCGAGGTTGTCAGTCGTCGTTACAAGTTAATTAAACAGAGGTTCGACGATGCCCTGGATAAGGAAAAAGAAGGGGATCTGGATGCTGCGGCAGGACACACTCTCTATGTCCTTGGACTGTCGGTGCCAGGAGAACAGCTAACGGCTGATATTTTGATATTTGCAAGACTCCTGGGGATGAAGTTTTATTCCGCGGGGGAGCTTTCCAGGGCTAAAGAACTCTGGGCCAAAGCTCTCATTATCGATCCAGGGAACCTCAAGCTCCAAAACTATCTCAAGGAAGTTGATACCCGCCTGGATAACCTGGATCGCATTAAAAAGGGAGGGGCCGAAAACGTTGGCAAATGAGCTGGAGAGGTTTATCCGATCGGCCCGCGATGTCCTGTCTTCCTACGGGAGAGACTATGCCCTCGGGGCGGTTCGTGGTCTGGCGGTACGGAACATGATCTCCGTTGTTCTTCCGGATTCTGTAGAGGGTTTCTATCCCATCGTCAAGGTTCACGATATGGCGTTGAGGGACCTGGAAGAGGTGTTTTACAATTATATCCAATCGGTGGAAGAGTCGGATAGCAGAGAGGAACTAATCCTGAAGCTGGTTGACCAGAAGGTGTGGGAGTGAGGGAACGTCCCCAATGATCAGCAACCCGTCGCCCAAGCGCAATATCCACCTCCTGGGAAGGGGTCGGCTCAAGATCCGGTATCTTCTGCTGATCCTCATGGGGTTCGTTGTTCTTTGCGTCAGTAGACCGTATCACCCTCCAAAGGAAGAGCTTGGAGAGCCTGCAGCACTGGAGGTTCCGGCAGAGTCCGGCACCCTGATACAGGAGACAGTGCTTTCTCCACCGCCGGTTACTGTGGAGGGAAAATCGGTTCGCCGGGGAGATACCCTTTACGACATACTCAAGGCAAAAGGGTTGTCTGATAAACGAATAATCGCCATTTCCAATGAGAAAATCGATGGTATCAACCC
>JALHUC010000073.1 GCA_022865845.1 bacterium
CCTCGCACCGCTGTCCTTAAATTTTCCTTAAGGTCCTGAAGGGAAGTCTTTTCCTTTCGCCAGGCCTTCAAAACCCGCCGTGCGGCACCGGCTGCCTCCAGGTCCATTTCCTCCCCGTGAGGGCCTACGATCACTCCCCTGCTGTATACCACCGGTTCGGGGAATTTTTCTCCTCTTGCGGGCAGGGATACCGCAACGACCACGACCCCTTCACGGGCCATCCGCCTGCGTTCCCCGAGTATGGGGTCGCCCATGGTCCCTATCATGGACCCATCCACCAGCATACGGCCGGAAGGCACTGACTCTCCGGTTCTGGCTCCCGAAGAACTCAATTCGAGGACCTGGCCCGGGTCCAGGATATGAATACCATCGCTCCCCACACCGTTATTAAGCGCCACATCCGCGCAGGCCACCAAATTTCGGTAATCTCCATGGACAGGAACAAAGTGGCGCGGCGAGGTCATCTGGATCATGGCGGAGATCTCTCCAGCGGATCCATGCCCGGATATGTGAACTCTGGGAGGGGCCTGATAATGAACTTTGGCTCCGGCTCGAAAAAGGTTGTCGATATTCTGACCGACAGCCAGTTCATTACCCGGTATCATACGGGAAGAAAAGATCACAGTATCCCCCGGTCCTGCCTGGACCTGGGCATGCTCCCCGCGAGCAATACGGCTCAAGGCGCTGAAAGGTTCTCCCTGGGTCCCGGTGGTCAGGTACACGACCCTCCCAGCTTCATTTTCATTAAGTGTCCCGTGGAAAGCTATAACACCGGGCGGCGGTTCCAGATATCCCAGTTTGGAGGCGATCTCAAAATTCTGGATCATTCGCCGCCCCTCGAGGATAACTTTTCGACCTGAAGCGGCAGCCGCATATATCACTGCGCCCATCCGCTGGATATGGGAGGCAAAGGTCGCTACAAATATCCGGCCCGAGGTGTTCTCGAACAGATCGGTTAGAGCACTGGCCACCTCGGACTCGGGAGGTGTGATACCGGGGCGATCCGCATTGGTACTGTCACAAAGCAGGAGATCTACACCCTCGCGGCCGGCGATTTTCAACGGTTCGAGATAGTCACCATCATCACCCTCAGGCAGCCGGAAATCCCCCGAATGGACCACAGTCCCGGCAGGTGTCCGAATGATCAGGCAAGCTGAATCAGGGATACTGTGATCCACCGGGACCGCTTCGATCCGGGCCCCGGCAACCTCGAAGGGTTGTCCGAAAAGGATCTGCCTCAGATCCCGGTCCTCCAGATGAGCTTCACCCCATCCGTTGGCCATCCTTTCCCGAGCCATGGCCAGGGTAAAGGCTGTCCCGTAAACAGGGACATCCACCTGACTCAGCAGGAAGGGAAGAGCACCCACATGGTCGTCGTGACCGTGGGTCAGGATGATGGCTTTCAACCGGTCTGCGTTCTCCAGAACATAGGTGAAGTCTGGCAGAAAAAGGTCCACACCCGGAAAGTTGCCCTGGGGAAACTTAATCCCGGCATCGATGAGGATGAACGGGTCCCCCCATTGAAGGACAGCGCAGTTCATCCCAAAGGTGCCTACACCACCGAGGGGAATGAAGCGCAGGACGCTGTCAGTCATGAAAGATCCCTCCGAACATTGCGTCCTGCGCGAAAAGGGGAAAAGGGGAAGAGGGGAAGAGGGGAGAAGATGCAAAGAGTTATCGTGGTCATTTCTCCTTTTCTCCTTTTCTCCTCTTCTCCTCTTCTGGTAAACCTTTGCCCACAATATCGTACAAACGAGTCGCCAGGTCGGCAAATTCCGCAACACTGAGCTGTTCGGCGCGTACGGTAGGCACCAGCCCCATCTCGGAGATGATCTGTCCCAGTTTTTCCTTGCCAACTGTGGGGAAACCGGCAGCGAGGCTGTTGACCAGTTTTTTTCTTCGCTGGCCAAAGGCTGCCTTGACAACGCTC
>JALHUC010000600.1 GCA_022865845.1 bacterium
AAAGCCAAGCAGGATAACCAGGAATACCGGGGATATGTTCTCGAGAATAGATAACATGACCAGAAGGATAATACTCCATGGGGCTAAATGGTAGCAAGGAAAGGCTGCCTTGACTCTCGTTCCCTGTGAGTTAGATTTCACAGGAAATTAATGAGGGTGTGTTAGACGAGATGTAAGCTCAAATTAAGGTAACCTCGCAAAAAATTAATTCGAGCCATCTGAAGGTCGGTCATGCCTTGGGCGTGATCCCCCGCCAGGCGAAGTGAATTCGTCCCACGCCGCAGGCGTGGCCCCCACCCAAGTCCCGCCGATGGCGGGACTGCTTGATGGACTTTTTGTGAGTTCATCAATTAAAGGAGGAGTTGAAATATGCAGATAGAACGGTTTAGAGGCGGACGCCCAGTGTATATCAGGCCGATTTTTGGCCTGAGAGGTTTAAGTGGAGATGTGACCAGGCTTTTCCCAAAGTTCGTGGATGAGGCTGTCACCGAAGGATCGGTTGTATTCGATCCGGTTATGGATCTTGTGGATACCGGGGAGGTTCTTCAGGTAAAGGTTGAGCTGCCAGGTGTCACAAAAGAAGGTGTTGAAATCTCTCTGAAAGATGATCTATTGACCATAAAAGGTGAAAAGAAAGAGGAAAGGGAGGAAAATACCGAAACCCGGTATTTCGTGGAAAGAACCTACGGGACCTTTTCCAGAACGCTGACTCTCCCATCTCTGGTCAAGAGCGACCAGGTCAAGGCAACCTTCGAAAACGGGGTCCTGGTAATAACCCTTCCCAAGGATAAGGAAGAAAAGGTCAGGGAGGTCCAGGTCAAGGTGGACTGAGTCTCCAAAATCCAGCTATAAACAGAAGCCCCGCGTATCGCGGGGTTTCCTGTTTGAATAGGGGATTGAATCGCCGGCCTTCATACTTGATGGACTCGGTGCGCTTGTCTCTTGTCATAGCCCTTTGTTCTCCTTTGAGATATTATCAATATCGTTGTGCTCATCAGGAAACAGGTCGCTAATTCAACACCTTATTTTTGTGAAATTAACTTCAGAAACGTCCTATCGCCACACTGAACGAAGGGATTCCAGCTTTGAAAATGCCGCAAGGCCCCGGGGCACCGGTGGAAGAGAGGATTACCGGATCATCCAGGGCGGCCATAGCCGAGGAGATAGCAATGGCCGGCGGGAACGAGGTCTTTTTTCTTGGTCAACTTGATGAGGAGAGCCAGGTCCGGACGGTAGAGGTCCTGGCCCGAGGCAACTCCGGAGCTGTTCCGGCTGCCGCCGCCATGGCTCAGGCAGGAGATGTTGTCATTCATAACCATCCCAACGGGCTCCTCGTTCCTTCAGGTGCGGATCTTGAAGTAGCATCCAACCTCGGGGCTCAGGGGGTAGGGTTTTACATCGTCGACAACATGTGTGAGCGCGTCTACGCGGTGGTTGAACCACAGATGGCCGCTAAACGCCCGGACCCTCTGGATCCCGTGGAGGTGGCAGCCCTTTTCGAGCCTGGTGGAACACTGGCCAGGACGCACCCCAACTACGAGGAGCGCCCGGCTCAGGGCCAAATGGCCTCCGACGTGGCAGGTGTCCTGGAGTCGGGGGCTGTGGGGGTTCTGGAGGCTGGGACCGGAACTGGTAAAAGCCTGGCGTATCTGGTCCCTGCAGCTCTCTGGGCCCTTCGAGGCAACCGGCGTGTTGTTGTGGCCACAAGAACGATCAACCTGCAGGAACAGATACTGGATCAGGATCTTCCCATTCTGGAGGACGCCCTCGGAGTTACCATCAAGGCAGTTCTTATCAAGGGCAGGGGAAACTACTGCTGTCTCCGAAAGAGGGATCTGCTGGAAGGGGATGGCGGCAATACTCTGCTGGAACTGGATGATCTCAAGGAAATCCAGCAGCTTCTGGCCTGGAGTCGGACAACGGCGGACGGCACCTTGTCCGACCTGCCCTTCGTCCCTGCCGATGCCAACTGGTCCATTTTCAGGGCAGAGTCGGATTCTTGTACCCGGGCCCGGTGTTCCAACTTTTCCGATTGTTTCTTTTACAGAGCCCGGCTGGAAGCCTCTTCGGCCCAGCTTCTGTTAGCAAACCACCACATCCTGTTCGCTGATCTCTCCCTCAGGGAAGGGGGACACGAAAGCGCCGCTATCATGCCCCGATACGAGGCCGTCATTCTGGACGAGGCCCACAACGTGGAGGATGTGGCCATATCCTATTTCGAGGCAGGTTTGAGCAGGCGGGGGTTGATGGGCCACCTGGGCCGCCTGGTGAACACGCGCAACCCGGAGCGCGGCCTTGCCCCGTTCCTGCGGAAACGTATCGGTAATCTGAAAGGCTCAAACAAGAAAGGCAGGGAGGATCTTTTAGAACTGGTGCGGAAATTGACCGATGAAGTCGGGCGGGCCCGCGGCAGCCTTGATACCCTCTTTGAGGATCTCGGTGAGGATCTGGTATCGTGGCTTGAAGGAGGACAAGCAAGTCCAAAGTCCAAAGTCCAGAGTCCAAAGAAAAAAAATACTTCCGAGGCAATAACCAACGGCACGGGTGAGGGAGGGGATTACCGCTGGAGAATTCCTCTGGAGCGGCGAGAGGAATTGCCATGGCAGGGGATCCAGGATCTTCTGAAGGAGATGGTAGCCCTTATCGGCAGCGTTGTGGCCCCCCTCAGAAAGGTCAATAGCCGTATCAGGGAGCTGGTGGATGAAGGCCATGACGATTTCGAGCACGTCTGGGGTGACCTTGCCGCCGCTTTCAGCCGTATGGATGCTGCGGCACAATTTTTAAAGCGCATACTTGAAGGGGAAGGTCCGGAAGAGGTCTTCTGGGTCCAGGTCAGGGGGCGCTTCGGCAGACAACAAGTCAGTCTTCATCTGACACCCCTCGATGTGGCACCCATATTGGAGCAGACTCTCTTTGCTCAGGTGGGAGCGGTGGTAATGACATCAGCGACTCTTACTGTCTCGGGGAGTTTCAACTTTTTTGATCGTCAACTGGGTCTTGATCGTCTCCCAGACCGAGAGATCAGGCACTGGACATATCCCACACCTTTTGACCTTGGTAAACAGATGCGCCTGGCAGTGCTGGATTCACTACCCGATCCGGGAAGTTACGGATTCACCGAAGCTCTCTCGGGGGCCGTAAGGGATCTGGTTCTGGCTGCAGGCGGTGGGACCCTGGTCCTGTTTACCTCCTATAAAACCCTTTCCTCTGTTCACGAAAGTTGCTGCGGGCAGTTCGAAAAGGCTGGAATACATGTCATGCGGCAGGGTGAAGCCCAGAGGAGCGCTCTACTTGAGCGTTTCAGGGCCGATCCCGACTCGGTCCTTTTTGCCACGGACAGTTTCTGGGAAGGGGTTGATGTGGTGGGAACTTCATTGCGTCTTGTCATTCTTGCCCGTCTGCCCTTCCCGGTTCCTACCGATCCGATCAATGAGGCCAGGAGCCAGGTTTTTATCCAACAGGGGCGAGAACCGTTTTACGAGGACTCCGTGCCTCGTGCGGTCATTCGTTTCAGGCAGGGTGTGGGGAGGTTGATCCGACACCGCTTTGACAGGGGGTACGTTGTAATCTGCGATGGGCGTGTGGTGCGGCGCTCCTATGGGCGGATTTTTTTAAACTCGGTGGGGGCTGTTGATGTATCCAGGGTCCAGTTGGCTGATCTGACACGAGATATTGAGCAGTTTCTGTTTCCTGTAAAACCAAAAAGGTGAAAATAGTTGACATTCCAAGTAGTTTCAGGGTAACTTAAACGACGTTTCCATCTGCGGTGATGCGCAGGTGGATGCTTTTTTTTGGTCTATTTGGGTATTCATTACAATTCAGGAGAGTAAAATTCATGACCAAGTACCCCATCACTCCGGATGGATTAAAGAAACTCCAGGAGGAACTCAAGAGACTCAAGTCGGTTGAGCGCCCAAAGGTGATCGAAGCCATCGCCGAAGCCAGGGGGCACGGCGATATATCAGAGAACGCCGAGTACGACGCCGCCAAGGAGCATCAGGCTTTTCTTGAGAAGAAAATCCGTGATCATGAGAACAAGATCGCCAAGGCCGATGTCGTGGACCCCGCAGCCATGAGCACGGAAAGGGTTGTGTTCGGCCTGCAGGTTACGGTTCAGGATCTGGATTCGGGTGAAGAGATCTCCTATCAGATCGTGGGCATGGATGAGGCAGATATCGCAGAAAAGCGCATCAGCATAAGCTCTCCTGTCGCCAGGGCTCTTATTGGAAAGACTGTGGGAGACGTGGTCCAGGTGCAGATCCCCCGGGGTATGCGCGAACTGGAGATACTTGGCATATCCAATCCCTGAAAAGCCGTGATTCGTAACTCGTGATTCGTAATTTGAAAAAACAGTGAACAGGGAACAGCAACCTTTTCCCCGCTCCCTTGTAAATTAGCTCCCATCTCTTTCGCTCAGTCGCCAAGTCGGCTTTTTCTCCGCGTCCGAAGCCTTTCACGCCAGCGGCGTGATGTCGCCGCGTTCACGCACACTTTTCTGCCAGAAAAACAGGCAGAAAAGTTTTACCTGACCTTTTTCCAAGCATAACCCCAAGATCATCCTGTTCTCCCTTTCGTGCAGGTAGTCAAAATTTCCTTTATTTTGCTTCAGGTTTCGAAGTTTTTCCTTGAAACCTGAAGTTTGGTACGTCCTTTGCTCTTAACTTCTCATCTGAGACGGCACAAGGGAGGTGTTTATCATGAAGAAAGTTGAAGCGATTATCAAACCGTTCAAGCTGGA
>JALHUC010000601.1 GCA_022865845.1 bacterium
GACCTAGCGACTTGGCGAAATTACTATAAACGTGAACGTAGAACAGGGAAGCAGTGTAGTTTACATAGGTGACATGAGAATAAGGTAAGAGGGCAGGACTGATCTTGCCCGAGTAAAACGGACACATTGTTAAGCGACACGGCGGCTGATCTCGTAGTCCATGGGGCTCATGTAGCCTAGTGTCGAGTGTAGCCGCTGTCGATTGTAAAACAGCTCGATATAATCGTACAGTTCCCGGATTGTTTCCTGCCTGCACATCAGAGGTCTTCCCTCGAACAGTTCCAATTTCAAAGTAGCAAAGAAACTTTCCGTAACCGCGTTGTCCCAACAGTCTCCCTTGCGGCTCATGCTGCGACGAAAACCGTATCTATCCAAAACTTCCAGGTACTCTTTGCTGGCATACTGGCTGCCTTGATCTGAATGATGAAGGCAACCCGGAGGCGGCTGGCGAAGACGACAGGCCGAAACAAGGGCCTTGACGGTTAGATCACCGTGGAGCCAACGGCCAGCGTTCCATCCAACAACCAGTCTGGCAAACAGATCATGAAGCACTGCCAGGTAAAGCCATCCATCAGTCGTGGGAAGATAGGTAATATCTCCCGTCCATACCCTGTTAGGAGCCGCTACCTCGAATCGTCGCTCCAAAACGTTGGGGACCACAGGCAGACTGTGATTCGAATCCGTTGTCACCACATAACGGCGCTTTTGCTTCCCACGGATGCCGTCCTGCCTCATTAGACGGGCCACACGGCCCCGGCCTGCCTCGTGTCCCTGACTGATCAGATCCTTGTGCACCCGGAGGCTACCATAGGTGCTAAGGCTTCTCTTGTGGCTCGCCCTTATGTGTATCAGCAAAGCCCGGTCCTCACGGGCACGATGGCTCTCAGGACGTTTTAACCAATCATAGTACCCGCCACGAGATACCTCAAGAACACGGCACATCGTGGTGATGTGAAACTCAACAGAGTAGCTCCTGATGAACCGGTATCTCGCCGCTACTCCTCCTCCGTCGCGAAGTACCGGATGGCTTTTTTTAAGATTGATCGCTCTTCTAAAAGACGCTCGTTCTCACGACGAAGGCGTTGGACCTCCTTCTTAAGAGTCTCCTGATCCCCTGAAACCGCCGACTCTTTACCTTTTAGAAGATCCTGACGCCACCTGTACAAAAGCTTCTCCGAAATATCTAACTCATGAGCCACTTGGCGGGCTGTAACTCCTTTACGTTCCGATTGACGCACTGCCTCAACCTTGAACTCTTTCGGAAAACGACGACGCTCTTTCTTTTTGCCCATACGACACCTCCCAAGGATATAATTACCCTTAATCAGGTGTCCGTCAAACCCGAGCAACCCCAGTACCTAGTACCTAGTACCTAGTACCTAGTACCTAGTACCTAGTACCTAGTACCTAGTACCCTGGAACCTGGTACTAAGCGCCAGGAATTGCTCTTAGCTACAATTCCCGCTCCGACCCCCAGAGTTCTTTAGTCCCGGACCTGATCCTGGTAGGATCTGACACGGTTTGGGGTCACACCCCAGATTCTAAGGTGTAAAAAATCCTGAGAATAATCCTGTGACGCCCTGTGGTGGATAAAACATCGCCCTTTATAGTAACCGGGATCGCTTCACATGGGTGATGGTTCGCGATGACGAGCAGGCAAATGCGACTGGATTCCGGGTCTTCGCTTGCGCTCTGCCCGGAATGACAAAAGATGAGTCTGGGGTTTGTATTATCCCCCTTATCCCCTTCATCCCTGTTAATAGCTTTTGCCTGAGATCGCTTCGCATGGTGTCAGCTCGCGATGACAAGCAGGCAAATGCGACTGGATCCCGGTTAAAATCAGTACCTGGTACCTGGTACCTGGTACCTGGTTCCCAGGATTTACTTAGACACTTCGATACCTAGATACTTAGATACAGTTTTATCCGGAATGACGGGTTTAGGGTTTGAGTGTTTATTCTGCGTTCTACATTCTGCTCTTACCAGCCGATATCCCAATCGAAGAAGTCCGCCGCCGTGTCTCCTGCGGCTCCAGCCTCGTAACCCTTGGCCGCCTCGAAGGCGTCCATGTCGCCGGGCAGGATCACGGTGGTTCGAGGGAGGATGTATCGGGCTCGGCGGATCTTCGCCCAGGGAGCCAGGAACCCCAGACTGAAGATTATGGCAAGTACGTTGGTAAACCGGATCCAGGCAAGGCTTTTCGCCTCCAGGGAGACCTTGAGGGTAATAGGCCCGATCCGAGTGTTTCCCCACGCGTAATTAAAGGTGCTGGCGTAGATGTACTGCTGCACGAGTAGAAATACCGACCCGAATGCCACGTAGAAAATCAGGCCCACACCGAAAACCCAGGTCTTTACTCCTTGTCCCTCTGCACCGGCCATGCCGATCATCATGGGAATTAGAATTGCCACTAGTATTCCCGCGGCGACAGCCACTCCAAGCATCATTAAAGATGCCCTGGTGTAGATGCCGTAAATTCGCCTGGCTCCTCCCAGGAAGGTGCTCCCGGTTTTTCCGTAGGCCAGGTTTTGGTGAAGGTAGCGTTTCTGGAGGAATACGAAGTAGGGAAAGGAGGCTGCAAGTAAAAGTCCGCCCAGGATCATTATTCCAGCCAGTATCATGTTGGGGGCTGTGAAGGCCGGGGCCCCGTCCTGGGCGCCGGTTAGTGCGGGAAGCGCAACAAGGAGGCTGAGTAACACGGCGATGGGGATGAACGCATAGGCTTTGTACGCCTCAGTCGGGGTCCCGAGGAAACGGAAATGGATGTTGCGGTACATGGCGGTTTTGGCTTTGAACCGGTGTGCTTTGTACATGAGGAAGGGGACCAAGCTCCAGGCGACCACGGATATCAGGTAGCCGATCATGGGCGAGAATTTGCCTGAGATGTTCATCAGGAGGAGTGCCCCGCCGATGATCAGGTGTCCCATGAGGATCGTACCGGGCCTGGCTGTATAATCGAAGGGCTGGCCGTCGAGCAAGGTGTTGGAGTAAAAGTACCGCCGCGTCCTCACCTTGGCCCACGCCCCGTAGATTCCGAGAGTCAGGATAGTCAGGGCGATATTGACGATCCAGATCCTGAAGTACTCACCCGCCGACCCGTTGAATTTGAGCGCAAGGCGCCTTGGCCCTGGTTTAACTACAGGTTGAGCTGTCTGCGCTTCCAGGTTTTGTGTGTTGCCCATGGTAATCCCCTGGTCAGGCGCCTGTGGATGCAGGGTGAATTCGGGCGGTGATGGTGGTGCGGTTGTGTCTATGTGAGTTTCAGGGTTATCATCAGGGGAGGGAACTACAGGTGGAGCTGTAGATGGAGCTGCCGGGGGGGGCTGGACCGGCGTCTCCCGGGTTACCGGGCTTGTCACAGCGGGAGGGGGCCCTGAGGGAGAAACAGACTCCCCCGCAGAAGGCACAAACTCCGCGGTAGCCCCTTGGGTCTGGAGCATTTCCATAAGTTTCCTGGCTTGTGTTTCCTTGATGCCCCGGATGAGGACAAAGGGTTTGGGTTTTGACAGTAGAGCAAGGAGACGGTCCGGCGTCACAGAGGGGAAGACCTTCTGCAGTATGGTGACCAGCCTGGCCTCACC
>JALHUC010000602.1 GCA_022865845.1 bacterium
GAAGCTGAAAGCGAAGACGGGTCATCGCGAACCGTCAGCCATGTGACCTATCGCGGCGAAGTTATGCCGCCTCGCCAAGGCGAAGCTGGCTTGTGAGGGCATCTTGTCACGTCATAGCCGCAGGCGACGACGGAAGCCATCGGCGACGCCCCAAAGCGAAGACTGGAGGTATAACGAAGACGGAAGCGATCCCGCTCTTTATAAAAAGCGACTAAAGCTTTACCGCAGAGTACGTCACGCCTCTGGCGTGACAGGCTTCGGACCCAGAGGAAAGCTTAAGCCTGGTTTAAACCTGACCGTCATTCCGGACACGGCCCGGCGCCGTGATCCGGAATCCAGTGGCATCTCGATAATAAGCGACATTGTTTCAACGCGGAGGACGCCAAGGTCGCGGAGGAAACCTTTGATCTTGGGGTAAGCACGGTTTCTATAAAAGCGATAAAGGCGGCCTCTCGCAGGGACGCAGGGAGCGCAGTGAAAAACAAAAGCTTCTTTTAATTTAACCCTGGAATTTCCTGAAATTTACTGCGTTCCCTGCGTCTCTAGTGAGTCACGCTTTGGTGGGACGAACGAGCGAGAGAATAATGTCCGTTTTAAGTAAAACCGAAAAGTGCTGCCTCGCGCCCTTTGACAAGCTCCCCTCGACAGGCTCGGGGCAAGCAGGGCAGGCAGAACGTAGAATTTACCGATCACGGATCACGAATCACGGATCACGAACTCGAAATCCAGCCATTCAGGCCGCGGCGTAGTTCGAAGAACGAAGACGGGTGGCATCCCGATAATAGCGGAGGGGAAATATTGAATATTGAATCCCAACCTTGGATCCTGATCTTTAGATTTTGGATTGAAAACCACATGGAGAGGCAATGACCAAAGTCGTTGAGATAATCGGTGTCCCGATAGACCTCGGCCAATTGAACCGCGGCGTAGGTCTCGGCCCAGGTGTATTGCGCATTGCAGGCCTGTCTGCACGCCTTCAAGAACTCGGCTACACAGTGCACGACTCGGGAGACCTGCCTGTCCCGGTGCGTGAATCCCTGGAGCATGAGCGCCCTCACCGCTATCTGCCATCCATCAGCAAGGTGTGCGTAGCAGCGTGTGCCGCCGGCCGTCAGGCTGTCGAGGAGGGGAGGATCCCGATCTTCCTCGGCGGCGATCATTCGATCTCCATCGGCACGATCGCAGGCGTCACATGGCAGGAGCCGGCCGGAGTACTCTGGATCGATGCTCATAGCGATTTCCACAATGACAAGTCGTCCCAGTCAGGAAACATCCATGGCATGTCGCTGGCGGCTTTGCTCGGTGACGGTTACCCTGAACTGGTCGGGATAAGCCGGGCTCAGAACAGATTGCAGCCGCAAGACGTCGTGATCGTAGGAGTACGGGATGTTGATAAAGACGAACAGCAGCGTCTGCGTGACAGCGGTATGACGGTTTATACCATGCGCGACATCGATGAACGGGGGATGGGTGTGGTTGCCAGGGAATCCCTCGAGGCCTTGGGGCACCTCAAACGGCTGCATGTGAGTATGGATATTGATGCCCTTGATCCGCAGACCGCACCGGGCGCCGGCACCCTGGTGCCGGGCGGTCTGACCTACCGCGAGGCACAGCTCCTGATGGAGATTGTCGCCGACTCCGGACGCCTTAGCTCGCTGGATATCGTTGAGATCAACCCGATCCTGGACAATCACAACCAGACTGCCAAAATGGCGGTCGAACTGGCGGCCTCAGCTTTCGGTAAAAGCATCCTTTAGGATAAACGGGGTCAGGCCTGAAAATCGTCAATTTCTGACACCTGCGATAGACCTATTGCTAAATTCCCGGCCTGACCCTCAGAATCTCAAACCCAAATAAACGAGATAAAATAACAATACCAGAGTAAATCAGGGGGGATGCTTATGAAAGCTATTGTATGCACCAAATATGGGTCACCGGATGTTCTTCAGGTAAAAGAGGTGGAAAAACCTGTTCCCAGGAACAATGAAATACTGGTCAAAGTCCATGCGACAACAGTAACAACAGGGGACTGCAGAATTCGAAGTTTCACATTAGCTCGCTGGTTCTGGCTCCCCGGGCGAATAATGTATGGGCTTACAAAACCGAGAAAAGAAATACCTGGGAATGAGTTATCCGGGGAAATTGAATCCGTAGGCAAAGATGTAAAACGATTTAAAATCGGTGACCAGGTCTTTGGGATTTCCTGGGGAACCAGCTTTCAGGGGGCGACTGCCGAGTACAAATGTCTGCCTGAAGACGGGATGGTCGCCATCCGGCCGGCCGACATGACCCATGAAGAAGCCGCCGCCCTTCCTGTCGGGGGACTGACAGCGCTGCATTTTCTCAGAAAAGGTAATAGTAATATCCAGAGCGGACAAAAAGTACTCATCTATGGAGCTTCTGGAAGTGTAGGCACCTTTGCGGTACAACTTGCCAGGTACTTTGGGGCGCAAGTTACGGGGGTGTGCAGTACCGCGAACATGGAAATGGTGAGATCCCTTGGTGCGGATATTGTCATCGATTACACGAAAGAGGATTTTACAAGATATGGCCGCATCTACGATGTGATATTCGACACGGTAGGCAAGATTTCGTTCTCACATTGTAAAAACTC
>JALHUC010000603.1 GCA_022865845.1 bacterium
AACTCCGTAAAGCCTGTCGAAAGCCTCACGACTGTCTTTGTCACCGTAAACCTGGCCCGCGTCGAAAACAGCTTCCGACACCGTTCCTCCCTGGAGGTTGCGATAGAAACAGGATCGGTGTCCGGTGTGGCAGGCGGCCACTTTCTGACTGGCCTTGACAAGGAGGCAGTCAGCGTCACAGTCGAAAAGGACCTCTACCACCTCCTGGACGTGCCCTGAAGACTCCCCCTTCTGCCACATCTTCTGCCTGGAACGGGAGAAGAAGTGGGTGAAGCCCGTCTGGACCGTTTTTTCTATAGCCTCGGCGTTCATCCAGGCCATCATGAGAACCTCACCGTTGTCCGCATCCTGGACGATGGCGGGGATGAGTCCGTCAGAGTCGAATTTTAATTGTGTAAGGTCAATCTTCAATGGAATTCTCCGGATTCATAAGGTTCTGGGTTCTGGGTTCTGGGTTCTGGGTTCTGATCTTTCTAGACACTAGACACTAGACACTAGACACTGGAATATCTTCAAAGCCTCATCGGTACTCCACGGCTTTGAAGATATTCTTTCGCCTCTCCCACCGTATACTCTTTGAAGTGGAAAATTGAGGCAGCCAGCACCGCGCTGGCGCCCCCATCCACAAAACCTTCGTACATGTGGTGGAGGGTCCCAACGCCCCCGGAAGCTATGATGGGTATATTGACCGTGTCGGAGATGGTCCGTGTCAGCTCGATGTCGTACCCGTCCTTGGTGCCGTCCTTATCCATGCTCGTCAGCATGAATTCCCCCGCCCCGTATTCCTCCATCCGCGCTGCCCACTGGACGACATCGATCCCTGTCGGCGTTCTGCCGCCGTGGATATAGACTTCCCATGCAAGAGAACCGTCGGGGCCCGAAGTGCGCTTGGCGTCGATGGCCACAACGATGCACTGCGAACCGAATCGCTTGCTCGCCTCCGACACAAACTCGGGCCTGTCCACCGCTGCCGTGTTGATGCTCACCTTGTCGGCCCCGGCCTTCAGGAGATCCCTGATGTTTTCAAGGTTCCGGACCCCCCCTCCCACCGTTAGCGGAATAAAGACCGTTTCGGCGGTTCGCCGAACCACATCGAGGATGATCTCCCTCTTGTCGGAGGAGGCTGTGATGTCCAGAAAGGTGACCTCGTCGGCCCCCTGTTCGTTATAGGCAGCGGCGACCTCAACAGGATCACCGGCATCTATGAGGTCGACGAACTGAACTCCCTTCACCACCCGCCCTTCGGTCACATCAAGACAGGGGATGATCCTTCGTGCAAGCTCATCCTTGCCTGGGCTCACAGGGCGTCGCCCTCCTTCTGTATCTCCTTCACCGCCCTGGCCAGGTCGATGGTTCCCTCGTAGATAGATCTGCCCAATATGACCGCTTTAACACCCTTATCCTCCAGCTTCGCGGCGGCTTTTAAATCTTCATGGCTGTGCATCCCCCCGGATAGAACCACCGGAATGGACACGGCTTCCGCCAACTGGGCGGTAGCACCGAGGTTGGGTCCAGACAGGGCGCCGTCACGGGCGATATCAGTATAGATAATATGGCTTGCGCCCGCATCCTCCAGCTCTCTTGCAAGGTCCAAAGCCCGAAGTTCGGTCACCTCCTGCCACCCCTGGACGGCGACGAACCCGCCCCTGGCGTCTATGCCCACAGCGATGCGGCCCGGGAATCGGGCACAAACGCGGCGAAACATCTCACAGTTCTGATATGCCGCGGTGCCGAGTATCACCTTTGAGACGCCAAGCTGAAGGTAATCCTCCACGATCTTTTCGTCCCGTATGCCTCCTCCCAGTTCGATGGGTATCTCTATGGCCTGCAGTATCCTGGAGATCGCTCCAAGGTTCCTGGGCTCTCCAGCCATGGCACCGTCAAGATCCACAACGTGGAGCATCTTCGCTCCGAGGGATTCCCATTTTCTGGCGGTGTCCTCCGGTGAGTCCGAATATATTTTGGCCGTTCCCATTTCTCCCTGGTAAAGGCGAACACACTTGCCACCCTTCAGATCGATGGCCGGCAGTACCAGCATTTAATCCTCCTTGCATTGATGGGCTTATAAAAAGCCCATCAAGCTGGATGTACGCTTAGCGTGCATCCAGGGGTGGGGGCCACGCCGATGGCGTGGGCCGAATTCACTTCGCCTGACGGGGGATCACGCCCAAGGCGTGACCCCCCTTCAGAAAGTTCGAAGAGACATTTTGCGAGGTTAACTACATTCGCTCACGATCCTTCCAAAGTTTTGAAGAACCTTCAGACCATGATTGTGACTTTTTTCCGGGTGAAACTGGGTCGCGAAGAGGTTGTCCCGTGCGATGGCAGAGCAGAACCTCTCACCATAATCGGTCCATCCGCAAACTACAGATCCATCCTCAGGGGCGACATAATAAGAATGGACGAAATAGAAAAATGAACCGTCTTCAATTCCCTCAAACAATCTGCTGTCTCCGGAGTAGTGCACCCTGTTCCAACCCATGTGGGGGACCTTGAGCCGAGTGTCAGGATCAAAGCGTACAACCCTGCCAGGGATGATATCCAGGCCGCGATGAACTCCAAATTCCTCGCTGATCGTCATGAGAAGCTGCATACCCAGACAGATCCCCAGGAAAGGCTTCCCCTGCTCGATTGCACCCATCACAGGAGCCACGAGGCCGGCTTCGGCAAGGTTGGCCATACAGTCCTGAAAAGCTCCTACACCGGGAAGAACCACGGCATCGGCAGACTGGACCGCAGCCGGATCGCTGGTGATAACAGCTTTAACCCCGGCTTTCTCCAGTCCCTTCTGGGCGCTTCGAAGGTTGCCCATTCCGTAATCAACAACGACTACGGTAGGGCTTTTGGCATGGACAGAAAGGTTCACTCGCCGAGCCTGCCTTTGGTGGAGGGAACGCCCTGCACCCTGGGATCAAGGGTCACGGCCTGGTCAAGGGCCTTGGAGAAAGCCTTGAAAATTGCCTCTGCCATGTGATGGCGGTTCCTCCCGGCATCCACACGGATATGAAGGTTTGCTCCCGCGTTGTTGCAGAAAGCCTGGAAGAACTCGGGCAGGAGTTCCAAGGCGAACCCCCCTATATCTCCATCCAGGGTAGGCAGGGATACTGCCAGGTAGGGCCGGCCTCCAAGATCGAGGGCAACGGTGGCAAGGGCTTCATCCATGGGCAGAACGACCCAGCCATACCTTCTAATGCCCGTGGCCGAACCAAGGGCCTCCTTGACCGCAAGTCCGAGGCAGATCCCCACATCCTCCACTGTGTGGTGGCCGTCCACATCGAGATCTCCTTTACATTGAACCTCAAGATCGAAGAGTCCGTGTCTTGCAAACAGCTCAAGCATATGGTCGAGAAACCCCACGCCTGTTGAAACGTCAGATGTGCCCTGGCCATCCAGCTCCAGGTTCATTGAGATCCGGGTCTCCGATGTCTCTCGGACCACTTCACCCTTACGCATCCGTGCCTCCCTCCGTAAAATAATCTTTTAACCGGTTTATGAGGAGATCGTTTTCCTCAGGCGCACCCACTGTTATGCGAAGCGCATCTCCCGCGACAGGCAGTCGGGGTAGAAATTTTACCACAATGCCGCCATCTTGCAAAAATCGCCATAACGCCTCTTCCCTGCCATCACACTGCACAAGGAAAAAGTTTCCCCGAGACGGAAACACCTTTAAACCCGCTCTTTCAAGTTCCATTGCCAGGCGTTCCCGCTGGGTTACGGTGGCTGCCACCTGTGAAAGAACCCGCTGGTAGTTCCTGAGGAAGACCTCACCCGCAATCTGAGTGTGCCGACTGAGGTTGAACGGAAAGCGGACCTTGTTGACCTCCTCGAGAAGGTCCCTTCCGGCAACCAGAAAGCCGCACCTGATAGCAGCAGCGCCTACCTTGGACAACGTCCTTAGAACAGCCAGATTGCTGAAAGAGGCGCTCTCTGAAATCCACGATTCCTCCCCTGAAAAATCACCGTAGGCCTCGTCAACAACCACCAGACCTGAGGAGGCATCCAGGAGCGAGTGAATCTGGTCCTTTGAATAGAAGGTTCCTGTAGGGTTGTTAGGGTTGCTGAGGAAAACAATATTGGGTTGTTTCTCTCTGACGGCTTGAAGCATCGCCTCCATGTCCGGCGCAAGGCCAGGTCCCAGAGGTACCTCGTGCACCTCGTAGCCTGCGGCCTGGGCCGCCACGGAGTACATGGCAAAGGTGGGCGTCGGTACAACGATAACGGGCGGGCCCTTATCCTGGTTCCCCCGCAGTGTCCAGAGAAGAAGCCCGATAAGCTCATCGGATCCGTTGCCTGCCATGATATTTTCTGCCAGACAGCCGAACTCACTGGCAAAGGCGCCTCTCAAATCCCTGGAGGCCGGATCAGGGTAGCGGTGAAGGGGCATATCCTCAAGAGCTGTTCTGATTTCCTCCAGGATAACGGGATCGGGGGGGTAGGGGCACTCGTTGGCATCCAGCCGTACCGGGTAGCCCCCCTCAGGAGGGGAATAGGCCAAAAGCCTGACAAGGCTCTCCGGCAGAAGCCTGGGAAGATCCAGATCGCTCACTGTTTCCTGACTCTCAGATCCACAGCTCGGGCATGGGCTTCCAGTCCTTCAAGGCGAGCGAACTGCGCGACCATTCCTGCTTTTTCAAGAAATGCTTCCCGATCGTAACAGATGATGCTGCTGCGCTTGATAAAGTCGTAAACACCAAGGGGAGAGAAGAACCGTGCGGTACCTCCTGTGGGAAGCACGTGGTTGGGACCCGCCATATAGTCTCCCAGGGCCTCAGCCGTGTACATCCCAAGGAAAATAGCGCCAGCGTTTTTTATGGAATCCAGGGTCTTTTCAGGATCCGCAACCATCAATTCCAGGTGCTCTACAGCGACACGGTTGACCACAGAAATTGCCTGCTCCATATTGCCGGCCAGAAGCAGGTGCCCTCTCGAATCGAGGGATTGACGTGCAATATCCTGGCGCGGCAAAAGTTCGAGCTGTCTGCGGGTTTCCTCAAACGTTCGGTTGAGCATGTCCTCGTCATCCGTCACGAAGATAGGATAGGCAAGGGGGTCGTGTTCCGCCTGGGACAGGAGGTCGGCAGCGATAAAGACCGGATCTGCAGTAGCGTCTGCCAGGATCAGGATCTCACTGGGACCGGCTATCATATCAATATCCACATCACCGAACACGACCTTCTTGGCCATGGCCACGTAGATATTGCCTGGACCCACGATCTTGTCCACCTTGGGTACGGTCTGGGTCCCGTAAGCCAGGGCGGCAACAGCCTGGGCTCCCCCTATTGTAAAGACCCTGTCGACACCTGCCACAGCAGCAGCGGCGAGTACGATCCTGTTCACCTTGCCCCCGGGTGTTGGGACTACCATGATAACCTGCCCCACTCCAGCCACCCTTGCCGGTATGGCGTTCATCAGGACGGAGCTGGGGTAGGCTGCAGTCCCCCCGGGAACGTAGAGACCGACCTTCTCAATGGGAGTTACCTTCTGTCCCAGCTTAATTCCGGGTGAAGGCTCGTATGTCCAGCTCTCATCAACTTGCCTCTGATGGAACTCCCTTATGGATTGGGCGGCCTCCTCAAGGATCTTTCGTTCATCACCGGGGATCTCTTCCAGGGCCCGATCCAGCTCGCCAAGCTCGATCTCCATCCCCGCTTTTCCAAGATCCAGATCATCGAACCGAAGTGTGTACTCAGCCACAGCTTCATCGCCCCGGCGGCGGACCTCTCCAACGATCTCAAATACCGTCTCCATGACACCTTCGGGTACCGTCTCCCCGCGGGTCTCGAGAGAGGAGATAACAGCCTCGAAGTCGGGATCATCGTATCTGACTATTTTCAATGCTGCCCTCCTTCTTCAGCGAGCACTGGAGTGGGAGAGTGGGGGAGCGGGAGAGTGGGAGCAAAAGGCACTTCGCCCTCTCCCCCCCTCACCCTCTCACCCCCTCTGGAGGTTTTCCCGTATCGCCTCTATGATCGGGACCAGCCGATCCGCCTTTATCTTCATGCTGGCCCGGTTGACTACCAGGCGCGCCGTTACCTCCATCACATCCTGAACTTCCACGAGGTTATTCTGCCGCAGGGTCTCCCCT
>JALHUC010000604.1 GCA_022865845.1 bacterium
TCGTGATTCGAAAAACATGAAACATGAAACTTGAAACCTGAGGCGCCTAAGCGCCGAGCTTTTAACAGGGATAAAGGGGATGAAAGGGATAGATCCCGGGTCTTGTTAAAGCGGGTAAAGGCGGTCCAGCGCAGAGCACGCGAAGGCGCAAAGGAAAACATGGAAAATTTCAAAAAAGCATCTTTATATCCCTCACCTGACCTGCCCCTAACAGGACAGGGAGTCTTAAACCGTTCAGGTGAAGGGGATGATGTTATCTGTTTGTTTACCCCCTTTATCCCCTTCATCCCTGTAAATAATGGTTTACGCCTTTCTCTGCGAGCTCTGCGCCTCTGCGAGAACCCCGCTTTAACCGCTCCTGAGACAAACGAAAAGCCATGATGCCTCATAATACGAAAAATAAGAATATAGCCGAACGAGTTACAAACATCCTGCTGGTCGGGGTGGGAGGGCAGGGGACCATTCTTGCAAGCGAACTGCTGGCCCGTGTTCTCCTTGCGGCTGGTTTCGATGTGAAGAAGAGCGAGGTTCACGGTATGGCCCAGCGAGGGGGACGGGTGGTTTCCCACGTTCGTTTCGGGAAAAAAGTCTATTCCTCCCTCATTGCCAGGGGAGAGGCGGATATTCTGGTCGGGTTCGAGATGGCCGAAACGCTCAGGAGTCTTGATTGGCTTTCGTCCGGCGCTCGGGTGCTGGCTGAGAGGAAGGCCATTTTACCCTATACCTCTCTGGTGGGGGAGGCGCCTTATCCCTTCGATGCCCTGGACAGGGTGAGGGATGCCGGTTTTGATCTCACGGTTGTGGACGGAGAGGCTCTTGCCGAAAAAACAGGTGAGAAAAAGACCGCCAACGTTGTGCTCATGGGGGCATTGGCACGGTACCTTCCTGTGGAGCGTTCCACCTGGGAAGAAACCATTAAAAAGAATATGCCGGAAAAGCTCGTTAAGATGAACCTGGAAGCGTTTAACCTTGGATGGGGTGAGAAATAGTCCAAAGTCCAATGTCCAAAGTCCAAAGGGAAGAACGGGTTTGATGTTTGATGTTTGAGGTTTAATAGTTTTTTCTTTGGACTTTGGACATTGGACTTTGGACTGAAGCGTAGCCCGAGGCGCATAAGCGCCGAGAGGAGCCTTATGATCTGGGACGAAGAGTTTGAGAGCCTGCCGAGAGAGGCCCTCGAAGCACTTCAGCTGTACCGGCTGAAGAAAACTGCGGAAAGAGTCTATGCAACTGTGCCCTTTTACAAGGACACATTTGACAAGGCAAAGATCCATCCATCCCAAATTAAATCCATGGATGATCTGCGGCGTCTCCCGTTCACTGTCAAGACGGATCTGCGGGACAATTACCCTTTTGGCCTCTTTACCCTGCCTCTTCACGAAGTGGTTCGGATCCACGCTTCCTCGGGGACAACTGGAAAGCCCACCGTTGTGGGGTACACCAAGAGAGATATCGATACCTGGTCCCTTTTGATGGCCAGGACTTTGTCCTGTGCAGGCGTGAGAAAAGGTGACGTGGTTCAGAACGCCTACGGTTACGGGCTCTTTACAGGAGGCCTCGGTTTTCATTACGGGGCGGAAAAACTGGGAGCTACAGTCATTCCCATCTCCGGCGGCAACACCAAACGTCAGATCATGCTTATGGAAGACTTCGGGAGCACCGTTCTTACCTGCACTCCATCCTACGCTCTGACCCTCGCCGAAGCTATGGATGAACTGGGTGTGAGCAAAGAACGTCTGAACCTCAGGGTAGGGATCTTCGGAGCCGAACCCTGGTCCCAGAACATGAGACATCAGGTGGAATCCAAGCTGGGCATCGACGCCGTGGATATCTATGGACTGTCCGAGGTCATCGGTCCGGGTGTGTCGGTAGAGTGTATTGAGGCCAAGAACGGCCTTCATATTTTTGAAGACCACTTCATCCCCGAGATCATCGATCCCGAAACCGGCGAGAACCTCCCCTACGGTGAGGAGGGAGAACTGGTATTTACTACCATAACGAAAGAAGCTTTCCCGATCATCCGGTACAGGACCAGGGATATCACCCGGCTATACGCCGAACCGTGCAGGTGCGGCAGGACCCACGTGAGAATGGAAAGGGTCACGGGCCGCTCGGATGACATGCTCATCATACGGGGAGTTAACCTGTACCCGAGCCAGATTGAAAGCCTTCTTATGGAAATAGATGGGCTGGAACCCCACTATCAGCTTATCGTCGACAGGGAGGGCACCCTCGACAATCTGGAGGTGAGGATCGAGGTCAATGAGAAGCTCTTCTCCGATGAGATCAAGGGGCTCGAGAAACTGGAACGCGGTGTGGAAAAAGAGATCAAGGATATGTTAGGTATTTCAGCCAAAGTCCGCCTGGTGGAACCCAAGACCATTGAACGCTTCGAGGGCAAGGCGAAGAGAGTTATTGATAATCGGAAGATCTAGGATCTTCCGATTAATTCCAAATTCCAGACTCCAGATTCCAGAAAGTATGGATATATATTCTCGATATACTTACGAAACTTTGTGTAATATATTTGGAATCTGAAATATGAAATCTGGAATTCGTTTTAAAATGGGGGTTTAACATGAAAGTTGAACAGATCTCGGTATTTATGGAAAATAAGACGGGCCGCCTGGCCCAGATAACCCGTGTGTTGGGTGCGGCGGAGGTTAATATCCTGGCCCTTTCCCTGGCCGATACCGCTGATTTTGGCATCCTGAGGATCATTGTCACCGATAATGACAAAGCCTATGAAGCGTTGAAAAAGGAGGGATTCACGGTAGGACGCAACGACGTCCTGGCTGTGGAGGTGCCGGATCGCCCCGGCGGCCTTGCGGATTTTCTGGAAATCCTTAAAGTGAATGAAATAAACATAGAATATATGTACGCCTACAGGAAGTCGGGCCATGCGAATCTGATATTCCGCTTCGATGACCTGGACAAGGCGATAGAAGTCCTGCCTGAGGCAAACTTCAAGATTTTGACGGCGGAGGAGCTGTATTCGTTGTGATGATTCGGATGTTGTATCCGTATATCTGGTAAATATAAGCAGGTAAAACACAGACAACTGGGGGGAGAGGAGCTAAAAGTTATGAAGAAATTTGTTGCAATGATGATGGTAGCGGGGCTTGTCCTGGCGTTCGCCTCGATGGCGCCTGCGGCCGATGAGTACAAGATCGGGGCGATCTTCGCCTCAACGGGACCGGCCTCCATGCTGGGCCTTCCGGAGAAAAACACGGCTGATATGCTCGTTGAGGAGGTCAACGCCGCCGGCGGGATCAACGGCAAGCCCGTCAAGCTGATCTTCTACGACACCGGGGGCGACGCCACCAAGACAGTGACGGCAACCAATAAGCTCATCAAAAAAGACCAGGTGGACGTTATTATCGGCCCCACAACTTCGGGCAACAGTATGGCAATTATCGATATTGTCGAAGAAGCCAAAGTACCTCTCATCTCCTGCGCGGCTTCCGTCAGTATCGTCGTTCCGGTAAAACCCTACGTTTTCAAGACGCCCCAGACCGACGTCATGGCTGTGGAGAAGATCTACACCAAACTGAAGGCAGACGGGATCAAAAAAATCGCCATCCTCACCGTTAGTGACGGTTTCGGGGACTCGGGCAGGGTCCAACTGGAGAAATTCGCGGCCGATTACGGTATAAGCATTGTGGCGTCCGAGCGTTATGGCGGCAAAGACACGGATATGAGTGCCCAGCTTACCAAGATCAAGGGTACCGATGCCGAGGCGATCATTTGCTGGGGAACCAACCCTGGACCAGCGGTTGTAGCCAAGAATCGAAAGCAGCTGGGCATCACGATCCCGCTGTATAACAGCCACGGTGTGGCCTCCAAAAAGTTCATCGAACTTGCAGGTGACGCCGCTGAAGGAACCTATCTGCCGGCAGGCAAACTGCTGATCGTTGATCAGCTTGCGGCGAACGACCCCCAGAGAGAGGTTCTGAGCGAGTACAAAACTAATTACGAGAAGAGGTTCGGGGGCTCGGTCAACACCTTTGGCGGCCATGCTTACGATGCTTTCAAAATTGCCGTTATGGCACTGGAGAAAGCCGACAAGAACGGCACCGCCCTCAGGGATGAGATCGAGAAGATCACCGGCTTTGTAGGTACCGGCGGTATTTTCAACTTCTCCGCTGACGACCACAATGGCCTCACCAAGGACGGCTTCGTTATGATCGAGATCTCAGGCGGGGATTGGAAGCTGGCAGAGTAAATTCAGTCCAGAGTCCAGAGTCCAGGGTCCAGAGGAACTCGGAACACGGAA
>JALHUC010000605.1 GCA_022865845.1 bacterium
ATGCTCAATTCTCAATCGTTTGTTCTCTCTGCACTCTACACCCTGCACTTTACACTGCTCTTCCCTCCTCTTCCGGTATCACACAGATGATGCTTGCTTTGTTCACCGCAACAAAGGGGACTTTCTTGGGAACCTCTCCCTTTATCCTTAACTCCACCTCCGTGAGATGGATAAATGTCCTTTCATCGTTAAGAATATCTGTCTCACGACGGTCTGGTGACATCGTATGAAGAAAACCTGAAAATTCCCTTTTTTCGGTGACCACCATAACCCTGGATCTGGGCATCAGCCTGTCTCGCGGATCTCCATCCCCCATATTCATACCTCCTTGTGTTAATCCTTAAGCCACTTAACCATGCGCCTGATACCCTCTTCGATGGGTACTGCCGGTTTATAACCGAGTACTCTGCCCGCCTTGGAAACATCTGCGTATGTTATCGGAACATCCCCGGGCTGATCCGGTTCATACCGGAGATCTGCCTTCAGGCCGATGGCATCTTCCAGGATGGAGACCATTTCTAAAAGACCCACAGTCCTCGACTCTCCAAGGTTGAAAATCTCAAAACCCTGCACCCTGTCCAGGGACCTTATGACACCATCAATGATGTCATCAACATACGTGTAGTCCCGCCTGCTGGACCCGTCCCCAAAAAGAGTGATGGGATCACCGTTCATGATCTTTCGGGCAAAAAGGTGAATGGCCATTTCAGGTCGCTGACGAGGGCCATAAACGGTAAAGAACCTGAGACAGGAAACCGGCAAATCGAACAGATGGTGATATGTAAAACAGAGCTGCTCCCCGGCGAGCTTGGTTGCGGCGTAGGGGCTGATGGGTCTGCTCAGGACATCCTCCTCAGAGAAAGGCACCCTGTCGTGGGAACCATAAACGGAGGAGGAGGAACCGAATACAAAGTTTTGAACCGGGTGCTTCCTGACAGCCTCCAGGAGTACTGTCGTCCCGGCGATATTGACATCGTTGTAGAGATGGGGCTTCTCAATGGAGGGCCTCACACCTGCCATTGCAGCCAGGTGAATAACGGCTTGCGGATTGAAGGTGGTCATTACCTCGGCAACGAGTTCCTGATCCCTTATATCACCTTCACTGATGGAGTAAGTGGAATGAGTAAGGGCCTTCTCAATGTTCTTCCTTTTGATCGCTGGATCGTAATAATCGTTGAAGTTGTCCAGAACGTGAACTTCCCTTCCCTGATCGAGGAGGGCTTCACAGAGGTTGGAACCAATAAAGCCGGCACCTCCTGTCACCAGGATACGCCTGAGATCAGGCATGAACAGCCACCATCCTGGTGACAGGAGTCCAGAGTGTTAGATCAGTCCAGAGTCCAGTGTCTAAAGTCCAGAGTAGGACAATGGACAAAGATGAGGCCAATAATTCAATCGCCATCATTTGAGTTCCTTGTGTTCAATATTTTCCTCTGGTCACTGGACTTTGGACTATGGACTGTATTTACTCTCTGGACACTAGACTCTGGACTCTGGACTTTTTTAAACACGTCCTATGGACGTGTAATTATACCCCAGGGCGCGTACGGCTTCCGGTTCGTACACATTTCTCAGGTCCACCAGGTTGGGACTCTTTAGCAGTTCCTTGCATTTGGTCAAGTTCAGCAGGCGGAACTGGTTCCACTCTGTGACGATTACCATGACGTCAGCCCCCGTAACGGTGTCATAGCTGTTCTCACAAAAGGTGATACCCTCCTCGCCCAGACGGTCTCTGGCCTGGTCCATGGCAGCGGGATCAAAAGCCCGAACCGTCCCGCCATCGTTCCTTATCCCGTTGATGATAACCTCGGCCGGCGATTCCCTGAAATCATCTGTGTTAGGTTTAAATGCGAGGCCCAGAAGACCAA
>JALHUC010000606.1 GCA_022865845.1 bacterium
CGGAGTTTCCCTCCCGGAGGAGGACCTGGAGACATTGCTTAATATCAATACAGAGGCTTGGGATTCAGAAGTTCACGATATTGAGGCTTTTTTTCAGCAGTTCGGGCATCACTATACGGAACGTCTTAAGAGTCAGTTGGAGGCGTTGAAGGAGAGGCTTAAAGGCAGTGTCTAGAGTCTAGCGTCTGGAGTCTGGAAAAACCTTTTAAAAACGGGGCCGTGCGTGAAGTGCGGCCCTGTTCTTTTTGAAACGGGGAAGGGGAGAAACGGGGAAACGACGAAAAACAACCTGACACGAGGACTCGGAGACGCGGCGACGCGGAGGGAATGGCATGGGAGCGAGGGAGCATGGGTGCATGGGAGAAAAGCACTGTCATTCCGGACATCACGGCCTGATAGTGATGATCCTGAATCCAGCTTTGTTTGCCACGTCGTAGCCTGAAGGACGAAAATGGGTGATTGGGAGCCGATTCTAGTGCAATGCGATCCCGATTCAACATTTTTTTACTTATCCTTTTTGTGTTTAATTAATGTTCTTCCGATGAATATGCCTGCAATGACGCAGAGGATAAATAAAATAACAGACCAGACAGAATTTCCCATCATTCGCCTCCTTATGACTCTCTTGCTTTGTGAAACTCTAGACTCGACACTATCCCTAACTTGATAGCCAAAATATGAAGAATTAAGTGACTTTGTCAAAGGTTTCCCTGCGCTCCCTGCCTGTCCTGAGTTTGTCGAAGGTCGCCCCTGCGAGAGACAGCACTTGCCGCTTTTTATGAAACAGGTGCTTACCATAAGAATTCAGTCTTTCTTTGCGGTTTTGCGTGAAACTGCTTTTACCGCTTTCAAAGAAACTGCTCTTTCCCCCCAAATTGATCAGTCTTACCCTGTGAAACCCTGTGTACCCTGTGGTAAATTAGCTTTTGATCTACTCTGCGTTCCTTTGCGTACTCTGCGGTTAACGAATTAAAGAGGTGGAATATTATGAAATCAAGCGATTCAAAAGACGTCCTCAGTGCTCTTGCAGGTTCCGGGTCCGACACCATCACCACGCGCCCCGTCATCATGGGTACACACGGTATGGTCACCAGTGGACATTATCTGGCCAGTCGCATCGGGCTGAGCATTCTGGAAAACGGCGGTAACGCGGTAGACGCCGGTGTGGCCATGGGCTTTGCCCTGTCGGTGTTAGAGCCATATATCTACGGCATTGGGGGGGAAGTTCCCATCCTCATCTACCTGGCAAAGGAGAAGAAAGTCCTTTGCCTCAGCGGACAGGGGCACGCCCCCGGTAACTCCAGTATCGAGCTTTTCAGGAAAATGGGTATCGACACTATTCCCGGTGACGGGCTCCTCGCAGCGGCTGTACCCGCCGCCGTGTCCACCTGGATCACGGCCCTGTCGCTCTTCGGGACCATGGACCTTGCACGGGTGCTGGAACCGGCCTATGACCTGGCACAAAGCGGGTTCCCCATGTACGAGACCTTACGAGCAGCCATTGAGCGAAGCTCAGGGCAGTTCATCAATGACTGGCCTACATCAGCCAGAGCGTACATGCCCGAGGACCGGTTACCGGAGGTAGGTGAGGTCTGGGTACAAGCCGATCTTGCCGGCATGTTCAAGAAACTTCTGGAAGCCGAGACCAGGGGCAGGAAAAAGAGTCGGCGGGAGGGACTTCAGTCGGCACACGATCTTTTTTACAGGGGCGAAATTGCCGAGCGGATCATTGATTTTGCGCAAAACACCAGCTGGCCTGACTCCACGGGAAAGAACAACAGCGGGCTTCTCATAGCGGATGATCTTGCCGCTTACGCAGCGCGGGTCGAGGACCCCGTCACGGTGAACTATAGAGGCATAGACGTATACAAATGCGGACCCTGGACCCAGGGACCGGTCTTTCTGCAGCAGTTGAACATCCTGGAAGGGTACGACCTGCAAGCCATGGGACACAACTCCCCCGAGTACGTTCACCTTCTCATCGAGACGGCAAAGCTCGCCTTCGCCGACCGGGAGAAGTACTATGGGGATCCCGATTTTGTGGATGTTCCCCTGAACACGCTCTTTTCACCAGAGTACGCTTCTGAGCGGCGAAAGCTCATCGATCCGGATCGGGCTTCCATGGAGCTTCGTCCCGGAAACGCCCCCGTTGCCAAACCGGTGAAATGGGAGGGTGGATCGGACCTTCACAAGGGGGACACCACCCACCTGGACGCAGTTGACAGGTGGGGCAACATGATCTCAGCCACTCCCAGCGGAGGGTGGTTCAGGAGCTCGCCGGTGATTGAGGGCCTGGGGTTCCCATTGGGGACCCGGATGCAGATGTTCTACCTCGACCCGGAACATGCCAACGCCCTGATGCCCGGGAAACGGCCGCGAACGACCCTCACACCCTCCCTGGCGATGAAGGATGGGGAACCGTACATGGTGTTCGGCACCCCGGGAGGGGATCAGCAGGATCAGTGGACCCTCCAGTTCTTTCTCAACTACGTGGAATTCGGGATGAACGTGCAGGAAGCGGTGGACGCGCCAAACTTCCATTCGAGCCACTTCCCGGCGTCTTTTTACCCCCACAGCGCCGAACCCGGTGCCATGGCCATTGAAAACCGGGTCTCGAAAGAGACCATTGAATTTCTCAAGGAAAGAGGTCACGACGTCCATGTCGTCCATGCCTGGAGCCACGGACGGGTTCTGGGTATCCGGTACGATTCGGATACCGGAGTCATGTACGGAGCTGC
>JALHUC010000607.1 GCA_022865845.1 bacterium
ACTACCTAAGATCTCGTTTTCCACACTCTACGCCAACAGCTGGGGTTTTCCTTCTACTTTCAACCTGGTGCTTTCTACAACGCCCATGGGGGCGTTTCCCCTCTGGATAACCCTGCGGTAAAGAACATCGCCATTATAGCAACCGGCATTTAACCAGGATTAAGCCTTTCTCCTTTTCCTCAATGCCTCAACCTCTCCGTGGTAAAAAACGTTGCCATTATAGTAACCGGCTTTCAGCAGGATTTAGCATTTCCTCTGTGTCCTCTGTGACTCTGTGGTGAAAAACATCGCTTCTATCGCGACTGGATTCCGGGTCATCGCTTGCGCTCTGCCCGGAATGACAAAAGATGATTCTCGGGTTTTTTTATCCCCCTTATCCCCTTCATCCCTGTTAATAGCTTTTGCCTGAGATCGCTTCCGTCTTCGCTTTCAGCTTCGCCGTGACAAGTCGCATGGTGTCAGCTCGCGATGACAATCATGCCAGGTGCGACTGGATTCCGGATCGCGGCACAGCCGCGTCCGGAATGACGGGTTTGGGGATTGGGTGTTATTCTACGTTCTGCATTCTGCGTTCTACATTCTGCCTTTAAAGCAATTGCACCGGATCGACCCTCGTCGTCACGCGCACTCCCGGCACATCCACCTTTCTTGCCGCGTGCAGTATCTTCACCAGCTCCCGATGGTTTTTGGTCAGTACCAGAATGTGCCACCGGTAGCGGTTGCGGATCTTTACCAGGGGTGCGGGAGCGGGGCCGAGGATGCGGTTGTCTTTCCTTGTCGGCAGCTGCCCGGTGAGAGTGAAGGCGGCACTTGTTACCTTTTCCTCGTTGGCGCCGTCTAAAATGATCCGTCCCATACGGCCAAAGGGTGGATAGCCGAGTATCCTGCGCGTTTCGATCTCCGCACTGTAAAAGGCTTCGTGGTCACCAGAAAGGGCTGTTGTGATAGCGTAATGGTCCGGTGTGAAGGTCTGGATAACAACCTTGCCGGGCCGCTCGCCCCTCCCGGCACGTCCGGCTACCTGGGTGATGATCTGGAAGGTCCTTTCCCCGGACCTGAAGTCGGGGAGGTCGAGGGCCTGCTCCGCGCTGAGGATCCCGGCGAGGGTAACGTTGGGAAAGTCGTGGCCTTTGGCAAGCATCTGGGTGCCAACGAGGATGGTGGTCTCGCCGGAGTCCATCCGGCGGTAGATCCCTTCCAGGGCGCCTTTTTTCCCAAGAGCGTCACGATCCAGACGGTCCACCGCCACACCCGGAAAGAGCTCCTTTAATCCCTTCTCCACTCCCTGGGTCCCTGTCCCAACAGGTCCCAGTTTCCTGCTGCCGCAATCGGGACATTGGTCGGGGGGATCCTGCTTGTGACCGCAATAGTGGCAGACAGCCTTACGGTTGGCGTGATAGGTGAGGGTTACGCTGCAGTTGGGGCAAGGTACTGTGTGGCGGCAATCGGGACACAGAAGAAAGGGGGCCAGACCTCGCCGATTCAGGAACAGCATGGCCTGTTCGCCCCTCTCGATAACCCCGGTCAGTTCATCCCGCAGGGCCACGGAAAGGGCAGGATAGTCAAAGTCTGTCTGGGCCGGATCGGACATGTCTATCAGGAGGAGATCTGGGTCCGCGGCCGGGGTAACGCGATGGGGAAGGAGAGCAAGGTGGTACTTGCCTTCACTGGCGTTGTACCATGATTCGAAGGAAGGGGTGGCCGAGCCCAGGACCACCGGGACCTTTTCCAGCTGACCTCTTTTCACCGCAACATCCCTGGCGTTATAGCTTGGCGTGTCTTCCTGACGGAAGGAGGTGTCGTGTTCTTCATCCACGATTATAAGTCCCAGGTTGGGGATGGGAGCGAACACCCCCGAGCGCACACCTACCACCAGCTTGGCCTGACCTCTCCTGACTGCCTCCCACGAGTTGGTTCTTTCAGCGTCGGACATACCGCTGTGAAGGGTCGCAACCTCTCCTGCTGCCACACCTTCAAGCCGCGAGACCAGAAGTGGGGTCAGCGAGATCTCAGGCACGAGCAGCAGCACACGTTTCCCCAACCCGATAGTATGCAGTGCCGCCCTGAGGTAAACTTCTGTTTTGCCGGACCCGGTCACACCCTTCAGGAGGATGACTTCAAACCGTTCTCCACTCACACCATCGGAGATACGGCTAAGAGCCTCCTCCTGTGGGAGGGTCAGTTTCCCGACAGGGATTTCCTCGCGTCTGTAGCTGCTGGAAGGGATGGTGTTCGTAGGGGCAGGGGACAACGCGGGGGCCACAAGACCTTCCGACACTCCTGCCTCCAGCTGTGCGGAGTCGAAGCGCTCTGTGAGCATGGTCGTTGTCCGCGGTCCCCGTTTGAGGGTCTCGAGTATTTCCCGATGAAGTGATTGCCCCTTCTCGAGGGCCTGCCGGCCAGATTCGGTGAGGACGAACTTGGGACCCTTTCCGGAGACCCCGGAAGGGGGCAGGGCCAGCCTCAGCAGCAGGCCTCCGGGACTCTGGTAATAGGATGCTGTCCACTGGGCCAGATCCACAAGCTCACGGGAGAGGGAAGGGCCCTCGGAAAGGGCAACGATACTTCGCGTTGGAACCGGTGAGGATTCGACAAGGTCGACGACAACGCCCGTCATGGTCCGCTTTCCAAAAGGAACATGGACGATGCTGCCCCGAGTAACTTTGCCCGCAAGGTGGGGGGGTACTTCATAGTGGAACGGGTCCTCCACAGGTCGTGGAAGAGCAACCCGGACAATGATGGTGCTCATGGTCCGTCGCTGGAGGCTGTCGCGGGCAGCAACCGTTCTACGAGGAGCAGCTCATTGTCTCGCCAAACCTCTGTCCTGGAAGGGTATTGGGTTTTTTCGGAGAGCTTAACCATGTCAAGATATAGATAGAATGTACCCAGTCGCTTTTTGGACAGGATCTCTATTTTCAGGGGTAATAGCTCACCCTTGCTGATCCACAGTCGTTCACCCACACCCTCCAGGATATAGCATACCTTGCCGTCCAGGCGTCCCATGGTCACTGATGCGCTTTTGGACGCGACTGTGGAGAGGATCTTGGTGAGCTCTTCCGTGGGAAGGGTCAGCAAGGCGTAAGGCAGGTCCAGGGCAGCCTGGAGGCTTTCGGTACTGCCCGGCGTTGCCGGCACAGCCAGAGTTGTCTCCTCTATAATTTCTCCGTCCGGCCCCTCTCGCACAACCATGGCCTCAACAGGGTCGGCCTTTCGAAGTGCCGCCTCCATTTTGATAAGGATCTCGGGAGCGGTAGGTGTGTAGGCAAGGGCGGCCGCTCCGAGTGTCCATGCGAGCAATGAACGCAGGATCACTCTTCCTCCTTCTCAAGCAGTTCAAGGTAGGCAGCGGCGGTGGATTCAGGGTTCGGAAGACCCAGGATCCGGGCAAATTCAAGCACGAACCCTCTCAGATAAACAGGCGCAGGCAGATCTGCCAGCCGTTCATTCTCTATGTGCTCGAGGTAGGTCGTGCGGATCTTGGTCTTGGCTGCCACATCACGGAGGGTGAGGCCAAGCTCCTCCCTGCGGCGCTTCAGGTAGGTTCCGATACTTTCATCCGGCTCAAGAGGGACTGGCGCCGCTGCATTTTCGGGGGAGACGGGAGCTTCCGGAGTTGTTAATCGGGAAGT
>JALHUC010000608.1 GCA_022865845.1 bacterium
AGGCTGCCCATGAGAGGGGAAAAGAGGGCCATGAAAAGCCCGTGGGTGGTGATGATGATACCAACCGAGGAGCGAGCAAGCCCGAGCCCTTCCCGCATGGGGTTAAGGACCGGTGCGATGACGCTCCCCGCCATGATGGTGAGGGTGGCGGAGGCCAGGATGACGGCGAGGGTAGCACGGTTTGATCTCATATCTCAGATCCCAAATCTCAAATTGCAAAAGGACATTATTCAAAATCCAAATTTAAAGCTTTCTCTCGCCCGCTCGTCACGCTGCTAGCGTGACTCGCTAGAGGCGCAGAGAACGCAGTAAGGATTCAGGCTGATCTGGTTTAAATCAAGAAAATACTCAAGGCATTAAACCAAAGTGTGGGGAAAAGCACTAAAAACATCAAGGAAAGTTTAAGGCACTGACGGCATTTTCAACCCCTTTTCTCTCAAATGATTCAGGAGTAGGGCGTATGTATCGCTAGAAATATCTTCTGGTCTTATAACATGCAACACGTAGTCAATCTGGTCGTAAATACATTGTCCACTTACTGTTAGCTCAAACTGCTTTAAAGCCTCGAGGAACATGTCAGGCTGACATAGAAGTATCTGGGCCAGAATCGCCAACCTGGCCTCATCGGCCGAATTGGACGTCATACAAACAAGGTTTAAGTAATTTTTCAAAAGATCTTGGTCAGATGTTTGACAGATATAGGTCGTAAAGTCATCTAAGATAGGCAGAAAGTTAGATTCAAAATAATCTTCGTTAACTTTCCTTAGTTGTTCATACCGCTTTCTCAGGATATCTCTTACCTCAGCGTAATTAGCAAATTCACCGTCGATCTTAACCATCATGGTTGAGCGTTTTTCAGCAATTTCCCAATCCTTCAGGTCTTGATATGCCTTTAAAAAAGCTTTGTTATGGTAAATTACTTTTTCAAACGTTGCTTTGTATCGGCCAGAGACGCCAGGCGAGGCTTCAACAACCTTTGTGTTCTTAACTGGAGTAAATTCGCCCGCAAAACCAGGCGAAAAAGATATAAAAATAACTAAGATCCCAGAAGAAATTAAGGCTACAATTTTTTTAATACTCATCGCTTCAGCCCCTTTCTGAATCAACGAAAAGTTCTCCGAGGAAATCTTCGTAAAAATGCAAACCGCACAAATTCTTACTTTACAATTAATTAAAGCCCTTCACCTTCATTTTCCCCACACTCTCGTGTAACGGCTAGGAAAATACTTTACTTCTCCCTGCGACCCCTGCGTCCCTGCGCGAGACAGCTTTTTTCGTTCATTAATTAGTTGTTCAACCAGGTTCCAGGGTTTGATCCCCTCCTGCGTGCTGCGTGCTATTTCTTCACTTTCCCCACCGGCGCCAGATACACCGTAAACTCTTCCTCCCCATCAACTCCGATGAGTTCGTCCACCTCCTGCTGGTCGTAGGCGGCCACGCCGCAGGTTCCGGCGTTTATAGCCTCGCAGGCAAGGTACAGGTTCTGGCACACGTGGCCCACATCGATGAGGATCACGCGGTGAGCAAGCGGTCCGTACCTCCACTCCATGCGGTAGGGTATGGTGGCCCAGACGAAGGTCACGGCCCCGGCACCTGTGAACTGCTGCCCGAAGCAGGCCAGGGTAACTCTCATCTCTATATCTTCCACCTCCCCCAGAAAAACCAGTTCATGCTCCAGAGGAAGATACCTGTAGAGACCGGGATCGACTCCTTCGACGTTTCTAACCAGCAGGTAGGTCTCGAAGCTGTGCCTGGCACCCGCGGACGGAACGGTCCGCAGGGAGAAAGAGGGATGGGGTGCGTGCCTTACACCCTGTGTGCTGAACAGGAGGAAGGAAAGCTCGGCTAAAGACAGCGCGTCCGGCAGGTAGTGTCTTCTGCTCTCTCTGCCACTGATGGCCGATATCAGATCCGTGTCGCTGATGCTGTTCCTGTATTCGGGTGGGGTAAGTAGTGGAATACGAAGTGCTGCTGGGTCGCAGGGCTTCTGGATGGGTGGGGCGGGAACGCCCCGGTGCTGGTCCGTCAGGGAGAAGTCATATTCTTTCCGTAGAGTATCTTTGAGAAATTCCCTGTGGCGCTTGATGATATCGTTTTTCATGAAAAGCCCCCAATTACGTGCCTGCGTGCGTGAGTGAATGCGTACGTGCGACGATCGTTTCGCATACACGCATCTACGCTCTACGCACGAACGGGCGGTCTTCTCTAATCGTCCTCGTCCTCTTCAAGTACTGTTCCCTCTTCCAGAGCTTCTCTAGCTTTCTGCAAATCCGAAGCCTTGACCTGCAGCTTTATATCCCCCAAGAGGCCGGGATAAAGAGCGTTGGAGTGGGGCGCGTGTATATAGGCCTCGATCCCAGCCGCTTCCAGCATGCTCTTTGCCATCTCCGCTTCAACTATGTTGGGGTGGGTTGAAATGGTAACGAATTCTTCTTCCATAGGGGACTCCAGTGAAATTATAATTTCAAATTTCAGGTTTCAAATTTCAAAATGTCACAGTTGTAGACTTTAGCTTTTCTCCTGTGTTCTGCGTTCATATTTCTCCTGGCTCCTGGGTAC
>JALHUC010000609.1 GCA_022865845.1 bacterium
GCATGGTAAGCGTAGCGGGCTCTGTGAGATCAACTGGGCCACAGGAACTTGAGCATGAACTGCACCTGGGTCTCAGCGGCGCCGTCGGGATGAACGCCGTTGTTGTACCAGGACAGCTGCGCCTGGATCGGCTGATCGCCGAAACGGGTGATCTTGGAGACGTTCAGGCCCCAGGGAATAGTCCACTGGTTACCTGAATCGGCCTCCCAGTTGGCGGTAATGGTCGGCCCAGTGCCGATCGTCCATGCGCGACCGAGGCCACGGTTGATGAAGTACTGAGCTGTCAATTGGTTGGTATCAGGCCGATCTGCATCCCCGGCCACAGACCAGATGTTATTGAGCATGAGCCCGAAGGTCCATTGGCCGGGCTGGATCAGAAGGATCCCGCCTGGACCAACCCCGAACTTGCCGGAACCCAGTTCGTCGGGGTTTGACGCAGTGGGGAGGTTGAACATGGGTCCGAGGCCCCAGGTGACGAAGGTGGGTTTGGCCGGCACCCAATAGAGCTGCAGCTGGGTGTCACCGAGGCCGAATGCCGAATCGGTTCCGCCTTGGGGTACATCCAGGACAGGGACGATGGCACGCATGATGACGTTGACCGTCTCGAACCCAAAGGGGATAACCGGCTGCAGGTTGAGATTGAAAAGGGTTTGATCATCCGGACCCACTCCGTTGTTCCAGTTAAACTGCATGGGGAAGCTGACCATATTCGCAATAGGGTTGTTGGCTGCGGCTCCCAGTCCTTCTCCGGCCTGGGCCGGGACCGCACCGCTCAGGGCGATACACAGACAGGCTGCCACCGTCAGAATCCGTGAAAAGAATTTCATTTTCTGCCTCCTTTTAATGAGATCTCGAACAATCTGCGCCTGCAAACAGAAGTATATGCGGCGCCAAAAAATCATCTCCGTTGACTATCTGGATCCAAGTATGGCCTATTGGCAGGGATGTGGCATACCCCATTATGGGGTAAAAATGGGGTAATAGTAGATATTGAGGCGGCGGGTTGGGGTCTCGGGGTAGGAACTTCCGTCTTCTCCTAAGGCTGCGACGTGACAAGCGGATTCTCAGGTTTTATCCATCCAAGATCCAGGATCTACCCTGTGAAACCCTGTGTACCCTTCTATGAGTAGGCCGGTCCTGTCAACGGGAACTTATCGGGGTCAGGGGGTGAATCATGGTGTGTCTGACCCGTTCAGTTGGTTTTGCTGGTGATCTTGCTGATGGTAGTTCCGTGTAATCCCAGGTGGGCTGCTATTTCTGATTGCGTATGAGCATAAAGCTTGAAAACCTCGAAGATGATTCAGAGATTTAAGCCCTTCTCAGTGTCCTCAATAACTTCCGTCTTCGTTTCATCTATGATGTAACTTCGCCGCGACAGGCAGTGGTGAAAAAAGTCGCCTTTATAGCAACCGTGCCTTAACCAGAATTAAGGTTTACCCTGCGAAACCCTGCGTTAAAGCTTTGATCGCTTTCATAGCAACCGTGCCATAACCCAGAATTTAACTTCTCTCTGCATTAGAGCTTGAATTGCATATTATTGGAATGCCACGTCGTATTTTACAGCGACGCCGGAAGCGATCCCAACGAGCGAGATTGCCGCGCCCACTGAGAGACACAGGGCTCGCAATGACATACGCTTTAGTCATCGCGAATCACGCCTGTGGCGTGGTGAAGCGATCCCGGTAATTATAAGGGCGATGTTTAATCCAGCACAAAGTACACAAAGTGGCACGAAGGGTGTCAGAACCAAAACTATATCCTCACTTTGTTAACTTCGTGAACTTCGTGTTGAAAAATATCGCTTCTGTAGAAACCAGCTCTTTCCAAGGGTACGATGTTTAATCCAACACAAAGTACACAAAGTGGCACGAAGGGTTTTGTGCAGATCCAAATCTTTAGCTTCGTTAACTTCGTGAACTTCCGTCTTCGCTTTTAGCTACGACGTGACAAGTCGCCGCGGCCTGAATGGCTGGATTCCGGGTCCTCGTTTGCTTTCACCCCCATCTCAGTCTTCCCCCCTTCGGTAAACACTTTCCCCCTCACCCCTGCCCTCTCCCCCCAGGGGAGAGGGAGAGTAAGGAAATGGGCTACTTCTCAATTAATTTGGCTTCTCCTTACCTTTCCATTCGAAATGTAATAAGGTGTGCCCTGTTCTGGAAACTCACCACCAAAAGACAGGAGCAGATATGGCTGGAAGAAGTGTACTCATCCTCATGGGAAGCCCAAGAAAATCAGGCAACAGCGCCGTTCTTTGTGAGCATCTCGCCACCGGCGCCATGGATGCGGGTGCTCATGTTGAAACTTTCTACCTTAACGGTATGGACATTAACCCGTGCACAGGCTGTAACGAATGTCAGGGTGAAGATGCCAACGGCTGCGTTATCAACGATGCCATGCAGGAGATCTACGAAAAGCTGAAGGAGGCCGACTCCGTCGTCTTTTCGAGTCCCATATACTGGTTCTCTGTAACAGCCCAGCTCAAAATGGTGATCGACAGGATCTACGCTGTTGGAGGCGGAGATAAAAACATCCTGAAGGGGAAAAGCTTCGGGGTCCTGCTGGTGTACGCCGATGCGGACCCGTTTACCTCTGGCGCCGTTAACGCCCTGCGCATGTTCCAGGATATCTCGGCATATCTGGGTACCACCATCGTCGACATGGTTTACGGTTCAGCCTATGAGGCAGGGGAGATCGCGGGAAACCCGGAAGTTTTGAAGCAGGCATATGAACTGGGGGGGAAGCTTGGAAAAGTGTCTAGCGTCTAGTGTCTGGTGTCTGGAGAAAAGCCAGAACGCAGAACACTCAACGCAGAGCATAGAATTAAACTTTCGACTGGGCGACTGAGCGACCTGGCGAAAGAGCAAGATCAAAAAAAAATCGCTTTTCATCTGGTGGCTTGTTTGGCTATCCGGAGTTGTATCCTGAACCCGGTCCAGGACCAGAACTTACTTACCTACCTGCTAACACCAACATCTGCTAATGGAACTCGAGGACAATTATTCATGCTTTTTTTCAAAAACAGCGTAAAAGTGCCTCATTATCTCGAGGAACGGATCAAGGAGATATTGGCTGACAAAGGAACCTTCACACTGGAGGGCTTTTTCGATGAGTACCAGGAGATGATCCAAATCGCCGGCAGCGGCGAAACTGAAAAGAAAAACGGTGAACAGAATGTCACATTGCCGGACCGTAATCTCTTTTTAAACCGCTTCATAGGGACGCTGCTTTGGCTCATTAAATACAGAACCCTAAGCACAGCTAAAAACAATCCACGCAAGCTCGCCTTCCTGGACCTGCGCTTCGATATCGAGACACCCAAGATCGTGGACAAACTTTTTGAACACTACGACACGGGCATCATAAAGGAGTCATACGACGCCATGGATATCGGGTGCAAGAAAGTCTTTACGGGCGAACTGCAGAAGGTCAAAAGACCGCGCTTCCTGATTTCCCCCCTCTGGGCAGAAAACCCCGAACCCCCTCCTCTTCGGGTCGCTGCGCGAATCTTCATCAACGACCTGGATCACGAAACCTCAAGGAAACTGCAGGAGATCAGGAGCGACAGCAGGTTAGAAATTCTAATGGAAGAACGTTTCAGGGAGCTTACACAGAGCACGGCAGATTTCTGCCGCGAGATAAATTTCGTATGGTTATTCAACAGGTAGGGTTAAATACAGTTCCTGGTTCCCCTGTCTGCTGTAGCCTCCTGTCCGCCATAGCCCATGGACAGTAATAGGTACTAGGTACTAGGTACTAGGTACTAGATACTGGGTACTGGGTACTGGGTACTGGGTACTGGGTACTGATTCTTCCTTACGCCCCCTTTCCTGTCAGCAGAAGACGCAGCAGGTTCACCAGCTGCACCGGCATTATGCTCACCGGCATATTGAGCTCTTCCTTCTGACACATGGACCCTCCGTTGCTTCGCCTCATGACCTTTCTCAGGGCAGCGGCGCTTTTTTTGCGTTCCACGAAGGGCAGGGATTTGAGGAGATTGAATTTTTTCATAAGATCTTTCTCCAGTCGCGCCCTCCGGATAACTGCGTTGGTTCTTTTCTTGCTGAAAAGCCCCTGCTCCCCCTTGAGGAGGGAAAGTCCAATAGCTGAATCATAAGTAGCCTGGGCTATGGTATCCCTGTCCATCCACTGTGTCTCGTAATTGAGCATATCGGTCCAGGTGTGCGCCAGCATGGCTTTTCTGTGATCCTCCAGGGATCGGAAGCGCAGACGGTAGCCGTGTTCATCCGGGGATTCGAAAACGTCGCTTCCCGGATCTACAAAGGGTGCGAGGGGGGAGATAAAGGGCACGAGACGCATCCCCGAACCGTGCTCCGCTATGAGATCCCGGCAGTAATCCACCGTCCCAAGAGCGGAGTTGTAATCCTGCCCGGGAAGGCCTGTCATGAAGAACAGGTCCAGACGGCGGCATCCAGTGATACGGGCATCTTCCACAAACTGTTCAAGGGCTGCATTGTCAAAGGGGCGGCCGAAGCTCCGCCGGACCTGTTCATCGTGGCTTTCGGGGGAGATCTCCACATTGAAACGAGGGAAGGTGGACGCCAATTCATCCAGCACATCTCGACCGGGAGGCAAAAAGAACTCCACCATGACTTCGTTCTTGATGCGAAGTTTCCTGAGGGCGTTCATCATCTCCGAAAACCGTTCCCATCCCCCCTGCATGCAATCCCCCAGAAAAAATATTGGTCCACGCATGTATTTGATGATAGAGGCGACTTCTTTTGCCAGAACCTCATGGTCCTTGTAGGCCACCTGGCTCCGGTTGACAACCCGCTTCATGGCCGAGGCCGACCCTCCGCAAGTAATGCAGCTGTGGATGCACCCCTTACAGGTAAGCACCGCGGTAATGGGGTAGAAAAACCATTTTTTAAAGGGGAAGTAGCTGGTCAGATCCCAGTAGCGATGGACCTGCCGGATCATGTGCGGATAGTTCAAGGGGAAAGGATTAAGGGAATTGGGAACCAGATCGATAGTTCCTTCCACCACCTGGTCCGAGCGGCGATAAGACAGGTTGGGCACCTCTGAAACATCCCCCCCTCCCTTCAGAACCTTCAGGAGTTCTGCAAGCGGCTCCTCGGCGCAATCTCCCCGGATCACATAGTCGACCTCCTTGTAGTTCTCAAGGATCTCACGGTGAAAATAGGAAGCGGAGAGACCTCCAAGGACGATGGGGATCTCCGGGTGAATGTGCTTGAGGAGTTTCGCTACTTCTATTACACCCTGTACGTGGGGGAGCCAGTGGAGGTCCAGCCCGAAAAGTACCGGTTTGAACTTTCTCAGGCAGGATTCAGGATCAAAATTCCTGCTGCGGAGCATCTTGACCGCCAGATTCAGAATCCTCACCTCGTAACCGAGGTTGTCCAGATAGTTAGACAGGGTGGCGAAACCGACAGGGTACATCTCGAACACCGGCGTGGACGGGATCACATCCGAGATCGGCCCGTAAAGGGTCGATCTATCGCGAAAATCAAAGACAGACGGAGCGTGGATGAGAACCAGGTCGGATCCCATGGATTTCCTTTCGGGTGCGCCCGAAAATGGCCGCTGACAGGGCAGGTCTTTGTTCCGGGCCATTTAAAGTACCTTGCGAATTTTAATACATCATAATTGGTCTAATGGCCTGACAAATATTAAATTCTCCCCTTTTTTACGGCTCTGATATCCAGCCCGCGCTCCCTTGAGCGATGCAGGTCTGGGGGAAACACCAGGAAGGGGAAAGCTTTTTAAAGAAAGGTTTTCAGGTAGTTTTAGGAAAATCGGGAACGGTGCGGTTCCATGGAGTGTCCGATCTGTGGTGCAAATTGCAACGAAACCCTCCCTCTGTGGTTGCATAATGCAACGGCTCCTTCAGCTCTGCTCCCTTGATTCCAGTTTCTTCATCTTGCGCCAGATCGTGGTTTTGTCGACACCCAGCTCCCTGGCCGCGGCAGATCGCTTCCCACCGTGACGTTCAAGGGTTTCACTGATGACCAGTGCTTCGATCTGGGCGAGGGTTTTCCCGGCAAAACTCACAGGAGGCGGGTCCATACGGCGGGACAAGGCCGCTGGCAGGTGCTCAGGGAGGATCAACCCTTCGGGACACAGGATAAAAGCATGCTCAATGATATTTTCCAGTTCCCGAATATTTCCCGGCCAGTCGTGGTTCATGAACATCTCGATTGAACCGGGCGAAAGCCCCAGGAGGTTCTTCCGTGTAATACGGTTCATCCTGTGGATAAAGCTATCCACAATAGGCAGGATGTCCTCCTTCCTCTCGCGAAGCGGCGGCAGGCTTATCTGGAATACGTTGACCCTGTAGTACAAATCCTGTCTGAAGCGGCCGGCACCAACCTCCTCGGACAGGTTTTTGTTGGTAGCGGCGATAATACGGACGTTGGATCTTACCGTTCTGGTCGATCCCAGAGGCTCAAAACTCCTCTCCTGTATGACCCTCAAGAGCCGCGTCTGGAGAGCCGGGCTCACATCCCCGATCTCATCGAGGAAAATAGATCCCATATCCGCCTGGGCGAACCTTCCCGGCTTGTCCTTCCTGGCGTCTGTAAAGGCTCCCGCCTCATACCCGAAAAGTTCTGATTCCAGGAGCGTATCAGGTAGTGCACCACAGTTGACAACGATCATGGGCCCATCTTTCCTGGAACTCAACCTGTGGATAGCTTTTGCGATGAGGTCCTTCCCCGTCCCGCTCTCACCCTGGATAAGCACCGTGCTGTCACTCTCGGCTATGCGCGGAAGGATGGAGACGATCTCCCTCATCCTGCTGTTGTGGGAAATGATCCCTTCGAAAGGCGGCGCTCCCTGGACCTTTTTCTGCAGTTCCTCAAGGAGAGAGAGATCCCTGAAGGTCACGATGCCCCCGACCACCTTACCCGATCTGTCCATCATGGGTGACGCCGTGACCTTGATAAAGGCCCTGTTGCCCCCGTCACAGGAAATGGAAACGGGGTATCTTATGAGCGACTTATCCTCGTTGACAGCTTTAACCAGGGGGCAGTCCGAACCGCATATGTCGGTATTGAAGACCTCGGAGCACTTTCTGCCCAGGGCCTGGGAGGCCGGGATACCGATGATCTGCTCCGCGGCCCGGTTCAAAGAGGTTATGACAAAATCGTTGTCGACTGTGAAGATCCCGTCGGCAATGGTGTCCATGATCGTTTCCGTCGTCATGGAATCCAACTTAAAACCCCCCTGCTCACCCATAAAAAACCCCTTGCTTGAACAGCTTTACCATTCTCTCAGTTAAGGATAGTTCACAACCCGCCGGGTGTCTATTGCATATTGCAACGTTATTTAGTCAGGAGGAGCCACTGCAAATTAGCATGCACTGTTCAGGCAAAATATCCTCGTCGACAACCGGTTGATAAATAAAGGGAAAAATAGGGACCACCTCTTTTTCCCTGGAACCTGAGGGACCCCGAGAGGCGGAACGGAATATGCAACTCCCTTTACGGAAAGAGTCACAGTAAGGATCGTATTCCCCATCGTAAGGCGGTGCGGAAAACGGCAAACCCGCTCGAAGGGAGGCACACCGTGAATCTCGACGCATATCCCAAGGACATAGTGCTCAAGGACGGATCTGCCCTCACATTGCGACCCATGGTCAAGGAGGATGAACCGGGGCTCATGGAGTTCTTCGCCGCGATTCCAGAGGAGGAAAGGCTTTACCTGCGTAACGACGTGATCAACCCCGAGGTGATCCGGTACTGGGTGGAGAACCTCGACTACGACAGGGTCCTGCCTATACTGGCCATTGACGGGAAAAATCGCATCGTGGGCAACGCCACCCTGCACTCCGACAGAAACAGCTGGGCCAGGCACATCGGCAGCATCCGGTTAACCGTCCATCCGGAGTACCGGCGCCATGGGCTGGCGAGGATCCTTGTTGGGGAATTGTACACCAACGCCCAGACCACCGACCTGGAAAAGATCGTGGCGGAGATCGTATTTATCCAGGAAGACGTCCGCCTGGCATTCAACCAACTTGGTTTCCGTACCGAAGCTGTCCTGAAGGAGCACCACCTGGACCCCAGGGGTAAAAAACATGATGTCATCATAATCAGCAACGACATCAGCCAGCTTTGGAAAATGTGGCTGGAGCAATGTGAATCCGTATCCGGAGTGCTGCAGAAAGAGTACTAAACACAGTCCAAAGTCCAAGGTTCAAAGTCCAAAGGTAGAGCGGTGAACGGTGAACTGAACAAATCTTTAACCACAGATCAAGAGGTTTCTCCATTTATCTGTGAGCGCAGTTTCCAGATCACATAAAACATGGCAAGGAGAAGGGGCAGATTGAGACCGTTCACAACCTCCCAGCCCGCCATGAAGATAACGGTACCGGCGCTGAGGGAGGCGAGGGCCTGAAAGCCGAAGACAGTAAATTCGTTCACCGCCTGAGCCTTGAAGCGCTCCGCCGGGCTGTAGCATCTGGTCAAAAGTGTCGTACCGCCAATAAAGAGAAAGTTCCAGCCTACCCCGAGAAGTACCAGCCCC
>JALHUC010000610.1 GCA_022865845.1 bacterium
TAGAGTGAACTGTGAAAAGGATTGTTAACCGATTCCCCTCTGTTTCAGATGTTTCCCTGTATAACTCTGTGTTCCCTGTGTTTAGTTAGCTTTTGGTTTTCTTGGTGTCTGTCTATGCGTGAGACAGCCTTTACCGCTTTTACAGGGATCGTGCCTTAACCCAGTTTTCAGGTTTTCCTCCGCGTTCCTCCCGTCTTCGCTTTCAGCTTCGACGTGGCAAGCCGCGTCCTCCGCGGTTAAACCCAACACTTTCGAAGGAACTGGGCCTTAAGTCGCTCCGTCTCTCAGTCGCCCGGTCGAAACGATCTTCGCGTTTTTTCAGCTCATCAACCAATCTCTTAGTATTCGAAAGTCCCCCGGTTCATCGAAACTTCGTTCCAGAAACACCAGCTTCCCCGTGCTGGTCGTGATCACCAGGTGTTCATCGGCAGCTTTGATATCTATTGTATCCGGCTTGAGGAACTTTTCTGTCGAATGTTCGCTGGTAACCACCATCAGGTCATCCTGAAGCTCGATCTCCTGGGGCGCAAGAAGCGTCACGTTGCCGGCACCGTAGACGTTGAGCCAGAACATAATATGGGAGATACCCCAATATAGGGCTCCCATCAATACGGCCCAGACCAGGCCTTTGTCATAGTTGCCATCGATGGCGTGTCCCAGAAAGACGAAACCCGCCAGGGCGGGCATGGCAACCCGTCTGAATGGACGCTGGGCGGCTGTAATTCGGATGATGTCGTAAAGGTCCTTGCGGGACAGGGCAAAATGCAGCGTGTGAGAATCGACCACCTTCACCCTCTCGAACCGAAGATGGCGGTCCCGACCCTCACGATGGTGGCGCCCTCTTCAATTGCCACCACAAAATCCCCTGTCATCCCCATGGACAGTTCCTTCAAAGAACTGTCCGGGTGACCCCCGGCCACCAGATTGTCCCTAAGCTCTCTAAGGGCCTTGAACCAGGGGCGGGACCTCTCCGGGTCGGGATCAAAGGGCGGCATGGTCATGAGCCCAACAGGCTGGGTACCTTCCTCTTCCAGCAGAGCTGCGATGATGTCACCAGTCTCGGACGGCTCACAGCCATACTTGACCTTCTCACCCGATACGTTCACCTGGACAAGAGCCTTACACACTTTCCCCTTTTCCCGGTAGCGATGGGACACTTCCCTGGCAAGGAGGACGGAATCGATGGAGTGGACCCATTCAAAAAGGGCCGGACAGTATTTGGCCTTGTTGCTCTGCAAGTGCCCCACCAGGTGCCATATCAGGCCCTCCGGCAGCTGCGGGATTTTTTCCCGTGACTCCTGGATCCGATTCTCACCAAAGTGAACCTGCCCCGCCAGAGCTGCCTCCTCGATGCGCTCTGTCGGCATGGTCTTACTGATGGCGAGAAGCATGATGTCGTCCGCCAGCCGGCCGGTTTTTTCAGCTGCCACCCTTATCCGGCCCAGAACATTTGAGATGTTATTTTTTACAGAAGACATATTTCCCTCGGCTATATTCGTGCAATGGCCTGTTGATTACGTCAAACTTGTCAAACAGTTCTCGGCAGCACTCCGCTACCTTTGGACCATACTTGGGGTCCGAATGAGGTAAAACAACGTCAAAGAAATAAACCATCCTTTTTTCATTATTCCTCCTAAAAAAAAGGGGCTGCGGATGCAGCCCCTCGTGATCTTTGGCGGGGTCGACGGGACTCGAACCCGCGCCCTCCGGCGTGACAGGCCGGCGTTATAACCGACTTAACTACGACCCCTATTTTTGTTCAACGTGTTTTCAGAGAACTGGTGGGCGGTACAAGGCTTGAACTTGTGACCCCCGGCTTGTAAGGCCGATGCTCTCCCAACTGAGCTAACCGCCCGACAGGGAATAACTTATATTCTTCTTGGGTACTGCTGTCAACCA
>JALHUC010000611.1 GCA_022865845.1 bacterium
ACACGAATCGATGGCGAGGCAGGTTTGGAAAATATCAGAGCTGTTCACCTCAACGACTCCATGAAGGAGCTAGGTTCCAGGGTGGACCGTCATGAACGGATAGGCGAGGGACACATCGGAGAAAATGGTTTCAGGGTCATCCTCAGGGAGGAAGTGTTCACTGACGTTCCGGGGATTCTGGAAACCCAGCCCCTGCCGGACGGAGAGGGCCGCTATCGTCCCCAGGTTCAGCTTCTGAAAAAGCTCGCGGGGGGATCGGCTTGAACCTCCCCCTGCTGTTTGGTTCAGCTTTTGTAGTGGCCCTTTCAGGTGCTCTTATGCCTGGCCCCCTCCTCACCGTTACGGTGGCCCACTCTCCCCGGTTCGGGTGGACCTTCGGTCCGTTAGCCATCCTGGGCCATGCCATCCTGGAACTGGGGCTTATCAGCCTTGTGTTTCTGGGAGCCGGTCCCCTCCTCAAATCCGGCGGAGTCCAGGCCATTGTCGGTCTGGTTGGAGGAGCCATCCTCATCTGGATGAGTTGGGGGATGGTTGTCATGGCAAGAGCAGGAGGGGGGACCGAAACCCAAGAGGGAGTGGTCGAGGGAAGCAACCGGGCTGTGTGGCTCGGTATCCTCACCAGTATATCCAACCCCTACTGGACCCTCTGGTGGGCGACGGTGGGGTTAGCCTTTCTCACGACGGCAGCCAAAAGCGGTCCTCTGGGTATCGCGGTCTTTTTCCTGGGTCACATTTCGGGTGACCTTGCCTGGTACACCCTTGTTTCCGTGGGGGCGGCAAAAGGGAAAAAGTTTCTGGGGACCCCCCTCTATTCTGGAATGCTTTTTCTGTGCGCGGCCATCCTGGTGGTCCTGGGTGTCTGGTTCGTATGGTATGGGGCAGGACTTGCGCTCAATCTATGAGTGTGAGTTGATCTCAGATCTCAAATTAAATTCAAGCTTCAAAAGCAAAATAAAATAATGAACTCCTGCACCTATTATATTTCAGCAAATGAAAAATAATTTCAATGCACATTTATGGCTGCAATCATATATTTAACCTTTTTAAAAATATCGGAAAATTGGAAGAAATATTTTGAATAATTAATAATTCACTGTAAAATATTAACGATTACCGATTACTCTTAACAAAGGAGAACCCCGTGGATAAGGAGATGGAAAAGGTCAAAGTTGCCATTGAGGATTTCGGCAAAAAGGTTGTCGAGGCCATGAAAAAGGGCAAGGGTGAGGCGGATAAGGTCACAAAGATCGCCCAGGTGAAGATCGAGATCGGTTCCCTTAACAGGCAGCGGAAGGATCTGTATCAGGAATTGGGTGAACAGTTCTACCGAAACCTCGGGAAGACCAGCAAGAAAGGGGAGGCGGAAATAGCTGAAACTGTGACCCACATTGCTGAGGTAGATAAAAAAACTGACAGCCTCAATAGAACGCTCAAAGCCATCCGGGAGGACAAACCGGTCCCGAAAAAGAAAGGGCGTCCCTCCAAGTCCACGAAGGGCAATGAGGCGCCGGCAAAAAAGAGGGGCCGACCGCGCAAGGCTTCTAATGCCACCGGGAACGCTTCAACTTCCAAACGGAGAGGGCGTCCGCCTAAGGCAGCTTCAGCCAAGGCTCAGTCCACTGCCCCGAAAAGACGGGGACGGCCGCCCAAGATCGACAGCACCGATAAGGTCTAGAGGGTTATCGGGTGGAGGAAAAGACCACCAGGTTCGGTGTTTCCATACCGAACCGCCTGTTGGAGCGTTTTGACGGGCTCATACAGGAGAAGGGCTACAGCAACCGGTCCGAAGCCCTGAGGGATCTCATCCGGGATTTTCTTGTCGAAGCCGAGTGGGAGTCCGATGAAGAAACTATCGGTACGGTGACCCTTGTCTACGATCACCACGTGCGGGAACTTTCCGATGAGCTCAACTCCATTCAGCACGAGGTGGGGGAGGCCATTATTTCAACCCTTCACGTTCATCTGGACCACCACACGTGCCTGGAGGTGGTCCTTGTGAAGGGCAAGAGCAGTGAGATCCGGAAGGTAGCTGACCGCCTCATCGGGACCAAGGGAGTGGTTCACGGGAAGCTCACTACGGC
>JALHUC010000612.1 GCA_022865845.1 bacterium
AATTAATTACTGTGGAGGTTCAGCCTAACCGTAACTGTGCAGTCCCGACAGGAGAAAGTTGACACCGAAATAGGTGAAGACCACAGCGAGAAAACCGACGATGGAAAGAAGGGCGGCACGTCTGCCCTGCCAGCCCCTGGTCAGCCTCGCGTGGAGGTAGGCAGCGTAAATGAACCAGGTGATGAGGGACCAGGTTTCCTTGGGGTCCCAGCTCCAATAGGTGCCCCAGGCATAGTTGGCCCAGGCGGCACCAGTGATGATCCCAAGGGTCAGAAGGGGGAATCCAACGGCAATGGATTTATAGTTAACTTCATCCAGAACCTTCAGGTCTGGGAACATCGCGAGGATGGAGCCCTCTTTCAAACCACCTTTTTCAGCCTTCATCTTGACAAGGTAGAGCAGAGAGATCCCGAAGGAAACGGCGAAGGCGCCGTAACTGACGAAGGAGGTGATCACATGGTAAAGGAGCCAGTCGCTCTGAAGGGCAGGCACCAGGGGGCGGATCTCATCAGGGAAGAACAGCGCGTTAGCGGCCAGGATGATAAACGCAATAGGGGCCACAACAGCGCCCAGAGTTTTGACTTTGAACTTCCACTCCACGACAAGGTACGCGGCCATGACGGACAAGGCAAAGAAACTCATGGACTCGTACATGTTGGACAGGGGAGCGTGCCCGATGCCCATTCGGTAGGATTCCACCCAGCGAAGGGCTTTTCCACCAGTGTGGACGACCACTCCGAGGACAGCCAGACTTGTGGCAATATTGCCAACAGCACGGGTCCTGAACGCCAGGTAGGCTACGTAGAAAAAGGTCGCGAAAAGGTAGGCGAAAGTTGCTACGTTGTGAAGAGCGGTACTGTCCATTTATTCACCTCGTAAAATCGAATTCCAAATTTCAAATTCTAAATTAGATCCAAGACCCAAAATCCAGGATTAAAAAGTATTCCCCTGTGTCCCCCTGCTCGCCACGGTGTAGCTGAAAGCATAGACGGGTGAACCCTGTGGTTAGTTAGCTTTTTGGTTTTGCCCTTTCGCCAAGTCGTTCAGTCGCTCGGTCGGCTTTTTCTCCGTGTCTCCGAGTCCGAAGCCGGTCACGCCAGCGGCGTGATGTCACCGGGTCACCGTGTCAAAAGGTCTTAGCCCTTCTTCCCTTTCAGTGCATCTTTAAGATCAGCAAGAGAGCTCTCGAACTCTCTTTCAAAGGTGGCCGGGTTCCTGTTGGAGGTTCCTGCGATGAGCACCGCCGAGTCATCGGAGTCGAGGTCCACCCTGACCCATATTCTTTTATGGGCCACGAAAAAGGCGATGTAAAGGCCCAGGATCATAACAATACAAGCCAGCCAGACGATAGGCACACCCGGATCCCAGGCCACCTGAAGACCCGTGTATTCACGGATATTGGTGTCCCTGATCTTGAAATAGACTGAACCGCCCCGTGTCTTGTCCCGGTTCGGGGCAGCTTCGAGGAGATAGAAATCACGATGGGTGTTGCCCAGAAATTGTGCCACCTTGACCCCGGGGCGTCCCGCAGTGATGTTGGGGATGAGTTCCTCTATCTGATAGTTCGATGGATCTCCCATAACATTGAAACTCTGGCCCGCGGCAACAGTGATGTCGGGACCGGCCACATTACCTGTTGGGTCGAAGACCTGGAGGGTCACCGTTGAGTTCCTGTCCACACCGTAACTGGACTGGTAAAAGTAGATCCCATCCACGATGAGGGGGTGGTTGACCTCGATCGTCTTCGTCTGCTCCACCTCACCGTTCCTGAAAACTATCAGGTCGCTGGAGTAGTCTTTGGGCTGCTGGGTCCCGGGATAGTACTCGACCCTGAAATCGTCACACTGGATGGTAAAAGGTAGCTTCATGGCGGTGTTCTTGCCCCTGAGGGGAACGCGGTCTATCGCTGTACCCTCGACGATGTTGACGAACCCCTTAAAACCCATTATGCCGCCGTAAACAGCACCGACAGCAAGAATAAGGATGCTAAGGTGGACTATGTAGGCTCCAAGGCGGCCGTACCATCCTTTGTCGACGTAGAGAGTGACAGAGCTTATCTCCCGGGTCTCTTTGACCTTACCGTAGTGTTTCTCAATAACAGCCCTGGCCTCATCGATGGCCTTTTCAGGGTCAATATTCCTGCGCACCGAACCCCTGTGCTTCATCCGCTTGAACAGAGCATCGTCTAGCACTTTGGGGGATTGGGTCATGAGCCGCCAGGCCCTGGGAAAGCGCTTTATTGAACAAGTTGTGATGTTCAGCAGCAGCAGGATAAGGATAGTCAGAAACCACCAGGAGCGGTACATGTCGTCAAGGGCGAGAAAGTGGAACAGTTTGTACAACCCCGCACCGTACTCCATGAGGTACTGCTCCGGGTTACCTTTCTGGAGAATGACGGTACCAAGGATCGAGGTGACAGCCAGAATGATAAGAAGGAAAATGGCCAGGGTCACCGAGGCCAAGGCATCGTAGATGACGTCGAGCATTGATTTTCCACTCTTTTTATCCGGTTGTGATTGTGGCTGGGCTGTTTCAGGCGCGGGGTTTTGTTCAGTTCTATCGTTCTCTTTTGTCACTAAATTTCCCTCAATCAGGTCACGTCACCCGGCCTTTGTCGGCCAAGGTGCTCCACAGCGGCAGTACTCACCCGCCATGGCTTATTGGGTTAGGTCTATCTTCTATAGCAGTTATGCAAGGTAGAATCAAAGCAAGAGGGCGGCCTCTGCCGCCCCCTCGCAAACGCTTATCTATATGAAAAAAACTTCTTTTACTTTACGTGGCACTCACCGCACTTGGTCGGACCCTTTTTCTCGGATTTGTGGCAAGCCGTGCAGCTCTTGTGAAAAGCATCCTTGACAATGGGAGCGGCTGCGTCAGCACCGTGGCAGTCAAAGCAGCTTTTGATGTCCTCTTTAGCCTTAGAAGCGTGGTGGCACTTGAAGCAGTCGATAGTCTCAGAGTGCTTGGCGTGGTCGAAGCTCACACCAGGCTTTTTGTCTTTCCCCTTCTCGATCATGATCTGTCCGGGAGGATCTCCGGCAATAGCCATAGAGGCCGCAAAGGCCACGGCAACAGCAACAGCGATCATAATAACGGCCAGTTTCCTTGTCATGTATTTACCCTCCTGCTTGCGTCAATTAAGTATTTGCCCCAATTTTCACAATTAATATAGTCTCGGCTGTATACCACATGC
>JALHUC010000074.1 GCA_022865845.1 bacterium
AGTACAAAGGGATCCTTTCCGGGGGAGACCTGGCGGTACTTCGATACCTCTCCGAGCGAAGCCTTTCGGCCGTTTCCAGGCTTTCAGTAAAGGAGGAGGACGCCATGCGGATCTTTGATATTTTGCATCCCTTCTCGACCCACCACCTGGGTTATGAATCAAAGGCGTTAAAGATGATGGTGAGATAATTACATCCTGTGCACATGTGCACAGGTGCACTGGTGCACTTTTTCCCAAACACCATATTTCAGTCTTTACCACATTCCGCACCACGCGCCCCGAACTCTCCACTGCTCTTCCTTTGGACCTTGGACTTTGGACGTTGGACTGCTCTTCACCTTGACATCAAAGCGGTTTCCCTGTTTATTATTCATTCTTTTGCATTAGAGCCTTTTGGATGTTTTTCGGAGAAAGGGATAAGCACAAATGAAGAAAAAAACCTATCAGCAGGTAGTTCTGGATCTGGAACGGTACTGGGCTGACAAGGGGTGTGTTATCCAGCAGCCCTACGATCTGGAAGTGGGAGCCGGTACACTTAACCCGGCAACCCTCTTGAGGGCTCTGGGCCCGGAACCGTGGAACGTGGCCTATGTAGAGCCCTCCAGAAGGCCCACAGACGGTCGCTACGGGGAGAACCCCAACAGACTTCAGCACTATTACCAGTATCAGGTCATTCTCAAGCCGTCGCCTGACAACATCCAGGATCTGTACCTGGAGAGCCTTTACGCATTAGGGATAGATCCAGGCAGGCATGACATACGTTTTGTGGAAGATGACTGGGAAAACCCCACCGTTGGAGCATGGGGCCTGGGCTGGGAGGTATGGCTGGATGGCATGGAGATCACACAGTTCACCTATTTCCAGCAGGCCGGCACTGTGGAATGCAATCCGGTGTGCGCCGAACTGACCTACGGTCTTGAGCGTATCGCCATGTACCTCCAGGGAGTCGACAACGTCTACAATCTTATCTGGACCGATAACGTTACCTACGGGGACGTGCATCACCAGGGGGAGGTCGAGCACTCCACCTATAACTTCGAGGAAGCTGACACCGCCATGCTTTTCAAACTGTTCGGCATGTACGAGGCTGAATCAAAGCGTATATTGGAAAAGGGTCTGGTTCTGCCGGCTCTCGACTTCTGTCTGAAATGCTCCCACACGTTCAACCTTTTGGATGCCCGAGGCGCCATCAGCGTTACCGAGAGGACCAGCTATATCCACAGGGTCAGGGACTTGTGTAAAGGATGTGCCGAGGCGTACGTGGCTCAGAGGGAGGCCATGGGCTATCCCCTCATGGGCAAGAACCTTATCGCCGATCAAAAAGGGCTTGTTGGAGGGACCAAGTGATGAGCCAGGATCTGATACTTGAGATAGGAACAGAAGAAATTCCCGCAAGCTACCTGCCTCCAGCCCTTGAACAGATCAAAATACTTGCCGAAAAGGAGCTCGGTGCGCAAAGGATACCCTTTGGCAAGATCCATGCTTACGCGACACCGAGGCGTATCGTGCTCCATGTCACGGATGTGGCCCTGGCGCAGGAAACCAGCGTCAAGGAGGTTATGGGTCCCGCAAAATCCGTAGCCTTTGACGATAAGGGCAAGCCCACCAAGGCCGGCGAAGGGTTCGCAAAGGGGCAGGGGATCGCTGTTAAGGATCTGAAGCTCGTTTCCACTCCCAAGGGAGAGTACGTGGCCGCGGTCAAGTCCGAGGCAAGCTCTCCCACAGCGAAGATCCTCCCGGCAATTATGCCCAGGATCATCACAACCCTGCACTTTCCAAAAATGCAGAGATGGGGATACATGAGCCTGCGGTTCCCGAGACCCATCCGGTGGATCCTGTGCCTTTTCGGCAGTGATGTTGTCCCCTTTGAGCTCGAGGGCATAAAGTCTGGTCGCCTGATGCGCGGTCACAGGTTCATGGCTCCCGGGCCCTTCGAAATCAAGGACGTGAAGGACTATTTCAGGCAGATCAAGAAGGCCAAGGTTGTCCTTGATCAGGATGAGCGGCGCGCTATTATCGAGGAAGGCGTGATGAAGGCCGCTGAAAAGGTCGGCGGCAAACCTATCAAGGACCAGTCTCTCATTGACGAGGTGACCTATCTTGTTGAGTACCCGGTCATCGTCACCGGAACCTTCGAGGACAGGTACCTGTCTCTTCCCAGGGAAGTCCTCATAACCTCAATGAGATCTCACCAGCGGTACTTTACGGTAGTGGACAGTCGCAAAAAGCTCATGCACTACTTTATCACCATAAGCAACAACGTCACCCGGGACAAGAGCGTGGTGGCCATGGGCAACGAAAGGGTTCTGAGGGCGCGCCTGGAAGACGGTATGTTCTTCTTCCATGAAGACAGCAAGATCCCGCTTAAAACAAGGGTGGAGGAACTAAAAGACGTTGTGTTCCAGGAGAAGCTGGGCACCTCCTGGGAGAAGATGGAGCGGTTCTCTTCCCTGGGCGCCTACCTTGCGAAAAAAGTGGACCCTGACAGCCTCAAGGAGGTCAAACGGGTCGCGTTTTTGTGCAAGGGGGACCTTGTCACCCAGATGGTAGGTGAATTCGCTGATCTGCAGGGCGTTATGGGCAGGGAATACGCTCTTCTGGAAGGTGAGGACAAGCCTGTCGCAGATGGGATCCTGGAGCACTACTATCCCCGCTATTCCGGTGACAGGACACCATCAACCGTAGGTGGAGCCGCTGTGAGCATCGCAGACAGGCTCGACACCGTCTGCGGATGCTTCGGTATCGGGATCTCTCCCACCGGGACGGCGGACCCCTATGGACTCAGGCGTCACGCGCTTGCCATCATCGCCATTCTCATGGACCGTGAGTGGCGTGTTTCCCTGTCAGACCTGATGGCCCAGTCCCTCAAGCTTCTCAAAGGAAAGATCGACAAGGCGCCCAAGGATGTGCTTCCCCTACTTGAAGAGTTCTTCAAGGGCAGACTGCACAACCTCTTTACGGGGCGTGGGTACAGGCACGATCTTGTCTCTGCTGTGCTGGCTGACCACTGGACCAACCCTGTTGACGCTGCGGCAAGGCTTGAGGCCCTCACCAGTTTCAGCAAGAAGGCGGGCTTCGGGGACCTCATGCTCTCATTCAAAAGGGTGATGAACATCATCCCCGATGGTTTCACCGGAAAGGTGGATCGGAAGAAGGCACAGGAGACGGTAGAAAAGGGTTTAATCGATTCAACTGTCTCCCTGGGTAAAGACGCCGCCGCCATGCTGGAAAAGGGGGACTACCTGAAAGTCCTCAATATCCTGTCCGGGATGAAAAAACCTGTGGACGTTTTCTTTGACGGCGTTATGGTTATGGATAAGGACACCGCGGTCAAGAACAACCGGCTGGCGATCCTGGGCACAGTATCGGACCTTTTCGCCCAGGTGGCGGATTTCAGGAAGATTGTTACAGACTAATCTCAGATCTCAAATCTCAGATCTCAAAAGGGGCCCGAAAGGGCCTCTTTTTTCTTGCCCAAAGACCAAAGCCCAAAGTCCAAAGGTGTCATCGTGAGGAGTCACGAAAAAAAAGTGACGACGCGGCGATCCCGGTTCCTATTAAAAGCGATGAACTTTTAACTTGGTACTAAATTCTCTGACACCCGAGTTACTACTAAAAGCAGGTTTTAACAGGGATGAAGGGGATACAGGGGATAGGAAAAACCTGTACCGGCGTATCGGGGAATCGGGGAAAGAGCGCAAAAAGCTTGACAAGGCTACGATGGGCTGTTGTTAGATTTCACGCATTGGACTTATTCTTTCTCTGCACTCTGCACTTTACACTGATTTGCCCCATCCCTTTCATCCCCTTTATCCCTGAAAAAAATAACGTTTATAGGGTTTCAAAGTGCTCTGAAAATAGATAATCAATACCAGGTAATCTCTACTGCGAAACCCTGCCTGCCCTGCTTGTGCGCCGAAGCTTTACGCGAAGGTGGAAGCTTGTCGAAGGGCGGTGTGGCCTTTGAATGGCCACCCTGCGCCCGGCAGGGCGCACCCACTTGAAGGTGTAAGTCCTTTGCAGGCCTGATCCCGCCGTGGCGGGACTAGCCGGACGGGAAGGGTGGTCAGAAGTCAGCCGAAGGCATAGATAAGGTAATTCCAGATTCCAGATAAGATCCAATATCCAAAAATATTCAAGTACGCAAATAAAAGAGAGCACGGCGTCTACTTCCCAGGCACACGTGCTTGCATGTGTCCATGCTGCTTTACTCCGCGTCTCCGTGTCTCCGTTTCTCCATGTCGGGCTATTTTAACAGACACCAGATACTAGACACTAGACACTAGACACTGGTGTTTCTCCCTGTGATAATAGACTTTGACAGGGTCGCAAAAAGTCCGTAATCGGCTTTTTGCTCCTCGGAAAGGGAAAAGCGTCGTTTTCCCTTTCCTTACAAATCAATGACTTATATCCGGAGTCATTGATTTGGGCGCCCCGCGCGGGGCGCATTGATGACTTTTTGCGAAGTCATCAACCTTAGTCCGTTAAGTTTTCCCCTGCGTTCCCTGCGTCTCTAGTGAGTTACGCCTACGGTGTGACGAACGAGCGTGAGAGAGCTTTTTTTTGAGATTTGAGATCTGAGATTTGAGATCGCTCTAGAAAGGAGCCCCCATGTCCAAACCGCTCGTCGCCATAACAGGAGCCTCCTCCGGGATCGGTGAGGCAACCGCGCGCGCCTTCTCCCGGGAGGGCCACCCTCTGCTCCTCATGGCACGGAGGGTCGAGCGGCTGAAGACCCTCGGTCTGCCGGACTGCCTTTGCGAGAAGGTGGACGTGACTAACCTGGAGTCCCTTAAAAGTGCCGTCGAAAAGGGAGAGGAGAAGTTCGGCCCCATCGACTGCCTGGTGAACAATGCCGGGGTAATGCTCCTGAGCAAGGCTCATCTTCAGGACACAGGCGAATGGGAACGCATGCTGGACGTCAACGTCAAGGGGATGCTCAACGGGATCCACCTGGTGCTTAAGGGGATGATCGAACGGCAGGCCGGGACCATCATCAACATCAGTTCCGTGGCCGGACTCAAGCCAGGTCCGAACCTTGCCGTCTACAGCGGGACCAAGTTCGCGGTGCGGGCAATCTCCGAGTCGATCAGGGAAGAAGCCGCCCCCCACGACGTCCGCGTCACTGTCATCTCTCCCGGCCTGGTGGAGACGGAGCTTTTGGAACACACCACTGTGCGGGAGCTTAAAGAGGGGTTCGAGAACCTGAAAGAGGGAATGGGCGGGTTTCTGGAACCCTCGGACGTGGCGGGCGCCATCCTCTACACCTACAAACAACCCCGTAACGTGTGCGTGAGGGAGATCGTTCTGGCACCGACGAGGCAGCTTCGATAAGAGAGCTGTTCCTTTAAAGCGGTAAGAGCGGCCTCACGCAGAACCGCAGAGCTCGTTGAGATCACTCAGAAAGGGGTTTCCAATGTCTGATCCTAAATTCTCCGGTGGTTGCCTCTGCGGAGCCGTTCGCTATGAAGTTCATTCTGATCTTCGGGGTATCGCATGCTGTCACTGCTCCAAATGCCGCCGGTTCCACGGCCATCTGGCTGCCTATCTCATAACTACGGTCGATGATCTCAAGTTCGTGAAGGAGCGCAGCCTGAAGTGGTTCCACTCGGTAAAGGACGAAACTCCCGACGTGTATCGGGGGTTCTGCTCCGAATGCGGCTCCTCCCTGTTCTGGGACCCCAGGGGAGAAGACATGATCGCCGTCGCGGCTGGTTCCCTGGATGAACCGACGGGACTGAAGATGCTGGGCCACTCCTGGGTCAGCCAGAAGGGGGATTACTACGAGATCAACGATGACCTGCCGAGGTATGTGAAGGGGTGGGGAAAGTCGGAGCAAATCAAGTAATAGAAATAGTAATAGGGGTAAGAAAGATCTGGACCTGGTCGTAGTCCTAATCCCGGGAAAAAGAGCGCCCTGTATCTACCAGGCACCAAGTCCGAGCACTATGTAGGGCCAGATCCAGTCCTATTTCAAGCTGTAGATCAATCGAGTCTCCTCCCTATTGACGATCACCATTACGCCCATATCCGGAAGCAGCCAGTAATGATCGTTCTCCCCAATAGTGCCTATAAAGCGCTGCTTCTGTTCCAGCTGCTGACGCAGGCCCGGATCGGCTGAGTACTCTTCGTCAAGTAGAGCCTCAAGTTCATTGGAGACATCTCCTTTGAAGTTGACTTCCACCACCTGTAGAACGCCAGACGATACCTGGTAGCTGACGCCAGAGGCTAACAGGCCCTCCCGAGGGTTAACCGTTTCCGCCGATACGTATCTGTCCTTGGCAGCCCTTTGGAGAGACAGCCTGTTCTCTTTGTAGACAGCTTTCAGCTCCTCCACCGAACCGCCAAGCTTCACTCCCAGCACTTCCTGGGGTCGCACCGAGCCCTTTGTCCCCTGGGAACAGGCGAAAAGTGTCAGGAGTATTAAAAAGGAAACTGTCTGTATCTTCACACTACATCCTCTTTGGTAAATCAGCTTTTGGCCTTCTTCTGCGTTCTGCGTTCTGTAATTTCGCACCCCACACTGCTTTTCTTTTGGACGTTGGACTTTGGACATTGGACTGCCTTTACCGAAGGGCGTTTATCATCTCGTCGAGCTTGGCCAGGAACCGGGAGCGGAACTTTTTATCCATGGGAGGCGGGCCGCCGGTGATCTCCCCTGTCTGGCGCAGGTGATCCTTCAAGGCCCTCATGGCCAAGGCGTCCCCAATGGCCGCTTCTGTGAACTCTTCCCCCCTGGTGCCAAGGACCCTGGCGCCTGCATCGATACAGCGTGCCGCGAGCGGGATGTCACCTGTGACAACGATGTCCCCCGGTCCGGCACGGTCTGCGATCCAGTCATCAGCAGCGTCAAAATCACCTGGGACAACCTCCAGGGTCACCCGTTCGTTATGGGGTATTCTCATCCAGCTATTGGCAACTACACAGACCGGCACCAGGTAACGGTCAGCTACTTTATAGGTCTCATCCTTGACGGGACAGGCATCAGCATCGATGTAGATCAATGGAATAACCTCCATTAAGTAGTTCGCAATGACTATTTCAACTGGATTCCGGATCACGACTCCCGTCTTCATTTTCAACTTTGTCGTGGTAAGGCCTCGTGTCCGGAATGACACCAACTTGCGGTTGTCGTTCGATAAGCTCAGGACTATACCGTGGTAAGTTACGGTTGCGGGCTCGGGTTCGTGTATTACTCCCACTCCCCCTCTCGCCCACTCTCCCTCTCTTGTGCTCTCCCCCGTGTCACCGTGTCTTATTATTACCTTTCCCCCACCTTGTCCTCAGCCGAGTAATTTCCTTTCCATCCTTTTCCCTGGTAATGGAGTGCAGCCATGTGCCCTCCTCTTCGGTGGACTGAAGGGCAACGACCACATGGTCCCCCGCAACCGCCTCCCCTTTGAAGACAGCTTCGATGGAGGAAGGAAGTATCCCGCTCTCGATCCCAGGCAAAACAGAATCCAGTGCCCACTGGATGTAGAACACGTGGTTGACGTGCCTGTAC
>JALHUC010000613.1 GCA_022865845.1 bacterium
ACCCCAGACCCTGTTTTTACAGAGAGCATGCCTAGGCCGGTGTCCACAATGATGGCGAACAACCCTACCAGGATGGCTCCCTCAAGTACAAAGGCCGGGTTATCTGCTATGAGTCCGGCAATAATGGGTTTTCCCAGTCCCCCGGCGCCTATGGTGGCCCCCAGGGTGGCCGTTCCAATATTTATCACGGTGGAAATACGTATACCGGCAAGGATAACCGGCATGGCAAGGGGGATCTCCACCCGGCGGAGCACCTGGAACGGAGTCATGCCCATCCCATAGGCTGCTTCAAGAACATCTGAAGCCACCGTATCGATCCCGGTTATCGTATTGCGAAGGACGGGGAGGAGGCCGTACAGGAAGAGGGCTATTATGGTGGGTTTGAACCCAAAACCAACCACAGGTACAGCGATGGCAAGGACGGCTACCGGTGGAAAGGTCTGGCCCATGGAGGCCAGGGCGCTCACAGCGGGCAGGAATTCACGACCCCAGGAACGGGTCACTGCGATCCCGGCGGCGAGACCGAGTATAGTTGCCAGACCGCTCGATACCAGTACCAGTATCCCATGTTCCAGGACGAGTTGGCTGAAGGGAGCCATATCGTAGATGACCTTATCGAGTTTGGGGTCGAGTGAGGGGAAAAGCCATGACATCGATATCAGCCACGGTCCTGTCCAGAAGGTGAGAATGAGGAAAACCACCGTCAGGGAACCGAGAGTAAGGATCTGTTTTTTTGTTGTTGATGTCATGGTTTTTAAATTCAATTCCAAATTTCAAATTCCAAATTTCAGAAAAAAGATTCCCCACTATTTCCTGATATGGACACCTATAGTAACTCAGTTTGAGATCTGAGATCTGAGATCTGAGATTTGAAATCTGGAATCTGGAATCTGGAATCTGGAATCCTCAGGCTTCCAATATATCTCCCATCCTGATCTCACCCAGTAGTACCCCCTTCATATCCACAACGGGAGCGCTGCGGATTCCCTGTTGGACCATGCGGGAAAGCGCTTCCTTGAGGGTTGAATCGGTAACGACAGCTGACATCCTGAAATCCAAGCTGGTCATGGCAAGACCAGCTGTTTGTTCACCACTTTTCAAACTGTTCTCATCCAGCCAGCCAAGAACTTTGCCGTCATGGGCGAGGACCCAAAGGTAACGATGCTCGGCGATCAGCCCGGCTGCAGATTGGAGGGGATCCGACTCCCTTACATTGGGAGCTTCTTTCATATAGTTGACCGCGGGCAGCCGGGACAGCCTTTTCAAAGCTCTATCGGTACCGATGAACTCTGTGACGAACCGTCCGGCCGGGGCGGTCATTATGTTTTCCGGTGTGTCGTGCTGCACAAGTTTCCCATCTTTGAGCACCAGGATGCGCGTGGCAATGCGGATCGCCTCATCGATGTCGTGGGTGACAAAAACGATTGTTTTCTTCAGTTCCTTCTGGATCCTGGCGAATTCGGTCTGGAGAGACTCCCGCGTGATGGGGTCGATGGCCCCGAACGGTTCGTCCATCAGTAGGATGGCAGGGTCAGCGGCAAGAGCCCTTGCCACACCCACCCGCTGTGCTTCACCTCCGGAAAGTTGACGGGGGTACTGGTCCCGGTAGACACCAGGGTCCAGGTTAAGCAGATCAAGGAGTTCGTCAGTGCGCCGTCTGATCTTCGACATATCCCAATTCATGAGCTGGGGAACAATCCCGATGTTCCTTGCCACTGTCATATGGGGGAATAGCCCTACACTTTGGATGGCGTACCCGATCTGGCGGCGCAGTTCCTCTGGACGGTAATTGTATATGTCCACTCCGTCGAGGGTTATGCTCCCTGCGGATACCGGGATGAGCCGGTTTATCATTCTGAGAGTCGTTGATTTACCGCACCCGGAGGGACCGATGATCACGCAGAATTCACCCCTCTCGACTTCGAAAGTGAGCTCATTTACTGCGATTTTTCCAGGAAATTCCTTTGTCACCTGGTTCAGGCTTATCATCCTAGTCCTTTCGGTTGCACTACCCGAATAATTCCCCCCATAAGGGAATCAACGACTACTGCGATGAAGATCGTCGGGATCGCTCCGAGTAGAATGAGATCGTTAGCTGCCTGTCCAAGCCCCTGGAAAATAAAGACCCCCAACCCTCCGGCACCAATGAGTGCCGCTACAGCGGTGAGGCCGATGGCCTGCACAAGAGCTACCCGTATTCCGTTGAGGATAACTGGAGAGGCGATGGGGATCTCAACCCTGAAAAGGAGCTGCGATCTGGTCATGCCCATTCCCGTTCCCGCTTCGATAGCCGCAGGATCCACCGTCGTAAACCCGATATAGGTGTTACGTGCCACCGGTAAGAGAGAATAGACGGTGAGGACAATGATGGCCGGGGCGGCCCCGATACCTTTTATCCCCATATCGGTAAGGACTGGAAATCTCAGAGTCGCCGCCGCCAGGACCGGTATGAGTATGCCGAAAAGGGCAAGACTCGGAATGGTTTGCAGGGTATTGAGGGTAAAGAATGTAGGTGTATACAAGGGTTTTTTCCTGTGTGCCAGCAGGCCCAGTGGGATCCCCAGGCCGAGGGCAAGCCCCACCGATGAGCCAGCCAGTGCCAGGTGTGTTAACAGTTCACCAGAGAAACGTTCCTTCCGATTGGCATATTCACGCATGATGGAAAGCATATCAAGGTCGCCGGAGACCAGCATCCCCAGGAGGATCCCCCCGGTGACAATTCCCATTATAGTGATGAGGTTCTTCTCCTTGCCTGATCTTTGCCATGTATCTGTCAGGATGACGATAAGGGCAAACAGGAGTATCCAGAAGGCTGGACCGAGGGAGGTCCGGGTGATGGATCCGGCATCCTGGGTCGTCAATGAGGCGTGTCTGGCAGCGGTGGCAATAAGTAAGAGGATGAGGGTAGACGACAGCAAACCGGTGGAGAAGAGGTGTATCCGGCCGGGGATGCGCAGCGCGGAAAGGAGGATAAGCACAGCCCATAATATTACTATTGCGACCCATAAACTCCCCAGGGTCTGGTTTAGAAACACCGCTTTGCCCACGGCAATACGGTTGGGCCGGAAGGTGACGAAGCCGGAAAACACTATGGCTGCCAACCCCACCGCAGCGGCGCAAAACGGTACCTTTTTGATGGAGAAGAGACGACGCATGAAAAGACGGGAAAAGCAAAAGCGGAAAGTGGAAAGGTTAGAAATGAAAAAGCCTCATTAAGTCAGGCGGTTAAGCTTGGTTTTTTCCACCTTCCACTTGTCCCTTTCCACTTATTTCAAAAACCCTTTTTCCTTAAGGTAGCCCTTGGCCACCTCTTTCGCGTCCAAACCTTCAACCTGGATCCTTGCGTTGAGTGTCTGGAGGATCACCAGGTCGAGGGATTCAAAAACCGGTTTCAGAATAACCTCGATCCCGGGATATTTGTCCAGGATCTCCTTCCTCACGATTGGAGCCGGTTCATAGACCGGCTGAACAGCTTTGGTATCCTCCAAAACGATAAGGCCAAGAGCTGCAAGCTGGCCATCGGTTCCGTAGGCCATGGTAAAATTCACACCGTTCACTCCCTGGGCGGCGGCCTTTTCTGTTTGAGCCGTATTGCCTCCCGACAGAGTGAGGAGCTGGTCCTTGCGCAGGGTGAACCCGTAGGCTTCCTGGAACGCCGGCAGGGCGGCAGCGCTGTTCACGAACTCCTCGCTTCCGGCGAGTTTGACCTTGCCACCGTCGTTGACGAACCTGGCGAAATCCTCGAGGGTATGTATTTTGTTTTTGTCCGTCACATCTTTGCGCCCGGCAATGGCCCAGGTATTGTTGGCAGGGGCAGGAGTCAGCCAGACAATGCTGTTGCTCTCCATGTCAAGTTCCTTGACCTTCCCAAAGCCTTTGGCCGCATCTTTCCATAGGGGATCGTCGGCAAGACCAAAGAAGAAGGCACCGTTGCCAGTGTATTCCGGATAGATGTCTATCTGTCCAGCTGCGATGGCCTTCCGGACCATGGGTGTGGGACCGAACTCTGTCTTGTTTTCAGTGGCGATGCCGCCATTCTCCAGCATGAGGATGATCATGTTCCCAAGTAGAGCACCCTCCGTGTCGATCTTGGAGGCCACGACGACCTTGTCTGCTGCCAGGGCAGGTGAGATCGTTAGAATAAGGATGACGACAGCGGCAAAGGATATCAGGCTCATTCGTCTCATTTTTACCTCCTTGGTCTGGTTTCGCTTTGTCTAAAAAAACAGGGCGAGACACATGTATCGGAGTGTCGGGTTAAGAACCGTGACTCGTGATTTGTGACTCGTAATTCGATTAATCATTACTCCGTGTCGCCGCGTCTCCGTGTCACCATGTCAGGCGGTCTTCGATACCCCGTTACGGTTCGTTACATGCCCTTCAGCAGGCTCTGTTTCAAGCTCTTCAGTCCTCCGTCTCCCAGCTTGTCACCAAACCAAATAGCCATGAGAGCGCTGGCGAAATCCGCTCCCGGAATTGTTGCCTTAATGTCGCCCTTGAGGCTGATTGTTGTACCGATACCGGGTTCATAGGCAAAAATATATTTATCACCTTGCATGGCCGCTGCTGAAAACAGGGATACGAATTGGTCCATTTGCTTTTTCAGCTCCGGCCCTGCTGCTGGAGTATTGGCTCCAAATCCGTCGCGCCAGCTTTCCTGCAGCTTTTCTCCTTCAACCTCTTTGTACAGGAAGCTCATTACAATGGCCTTGGCCTGATCCGATCCTATAATAGCAGCGGGGTCGTTGGACCGGTTTTTCATGTACAGGCCTGCAACATAGACTTTGATCTTGAGAAAAGTTTTGGTTCTGATCCCCATCCCTGCCAGAGTAACGGTCTCCTCTCCGATCCGGAGGGTGTCGTCCAGGGTAACACCGGCAAGTTCACCTGCCAGCAGAGTAAGAGGTGCGATGGTGAAAGCAAGGATCAATACAAGTGTCAGAAGACCTGTTTTTTTCATTTTATCCTCCTGTTTTAGTTAAAATTCCAGATTCCAGATTCCAGACTCCAAATTCCAAAAATAAATCCGAGATTCAAAATGATCGGCTATCTGCTTTTGATCTCATTCTGCGTTCTGTGTTCTATCCAATCACTTATCACTATTAACCATTCACTAATCGCGAGTCACGTTATTATTTACCGAATACCGATTACTGGAAAAGGAAAAAGTGGTTTGCTCATTTTTCCTTTTTCTTCGCTCTTTCCCAATACTTTTCCATCTCGTCAAGCTCCATATCCTCAAGGGGCCGGTTATCCAATGCGGCCATTTCTTCCATAGACCGGAACCGTTTGGTGAACTTGTTCATGGACCTTTCCAGTGCGTCCTCGGGATGGATATCAAGGAAGCGGGACAGGTTGACCGCCATAAACAGCAGGTCACCTATCTCCTCCGTGATCTCGTCACGGTTGCC
>JALHUC010000075.1 GCA_022865845.1 bacterium
CGGTGGAGTAGAGCCCGATGCCGCGCGTCGAGGATCCGGTGAACACTAATCCCCCCCCATAGGGTGTCATCCCCTTGATCGTACCAAAGGTGAAGGTGTGTGAAGAACCCGCCACCTCTTCGGTGCCCGCCGCTGTCCCGTCCGTCTTCCATAAGGCGCCGGGTGTTTGGGTCCAGAAATAAAGGCTGCCGCCAAGCACCATCATGTCCATAGGTGAACTGGAGCCGCCCCCGGCAGAGATGTCGGTGACAAGCCAGGCGCTGGACCCGTCCGTAGCCCACAGTTCAACACCTTCAGCATCGGTGCGGGCTCTAAAGTAAACCTTACCGTCAAAGGTCGTAAAGGAGTCCGGATTGCTCCCGTTGGCTCCGCTGTTGATCTCCGCCACTTTGCTGGGTGCCGAAACGCTATCGTAGGCCCACAGTTCCCAGTTGCCGCTGCCGGTGTCATCACCAGCAAAGAAAAGCACATCGATATTATCGCCCCCTCCACTGCCTCCACCGCCACAGGAAAACGCTAGAAAGATACCAGCAATTATTACGACAACAAGGACTAGTCCGATTCGTTTCCTAAAGGTGACCTCCACTTTATGAGCCGCTTCATTGGGCGGCCGCTGGGTGATAGTTATAAGATTCTTTAAAATAATGCCATGTTTGCGGGTAAGAGGGAACCAGTGCAAGTGAGGGCCACGGGCCAAAGAGGCCTGACCCTTCCCACTGGGGGATCATTGGGGTCAGGCCCGGAATTTGTCAATATCTGATTTTACTTGTTGGTCATCCCGCAGGCACCCCAACGGAGGTTCCGGGACTTATTGGGATCAGGCCGTCAACTTACGACCCCAATTATGACATATCCAGCTTCCTTGCCCTCTCCCTGATAAGGAAATGGTTTATCAGGTCACAATACCTGTTCCGGACCCCTCTCCCTTTGCTTGACACCGTGTGGCGCCAGAAACCGTAGAGTTTAGTCAGGTTGACAAGCTTTTTGGCATATCGATCCCAGTTGAAGTTCTCACGCACCCTCTCGACGCCTGCCTCTGATATTTTTCTCCAGTAGTCCTCGTCCTCGCTGCAGGCGTCAATAAATTCTTCCAGGCATTCTCCAATGAGTTTCGGGTCGCTGGTGTCCATCAGGAAACCGCTGACACCGGATTCAATGATCTCAAGAGGTCCCCCGAATTTGGGCGCGAAGGTGGGAAGTCCGGACGCCATGGCCTCGAGTATGGTCAGGCCGAACGCTTCAAAGAGGGCGGGTTGGACGAACATTCCGCCATGATCGGCCACAATGCGGTAAACCTCTCCCGTGTCTAGTTTGCTGATGCTCGGGAGCCATCGCACCTTTCCGTATAGATCGAAACGTTCAATGAGTTCCTGTGCTTTTTCTATCTCCGCCCTCTCCTCTTTATCCGTGGCGTTTTTCAGGTGAATGGATCCCGCGGCGAAAATGAGGTTGCAGGTGTCTTTGAGTTTTTCGCTCATGCCGAAAGCTTCGATGAGCCCGGTGATGTTTTTGATCTTGTCGAAGCGGGCCATGGTGAAGATCGGGCGCTTGTCCGGATCCTTCAGTTCTCCGAATATTTCGTCCGAGACTTCCAGGAAAAGTGTTTGCTGAAGCCTTTCCCTCGTGTTGAGGGTTCGTCTCTCCTCCTGGGAATAGGGGAAGTA
>JALHUC010000614.1 GCA_022865845.1 bacterium
CGCGACACGCTTCCGCGGGATCCCTGACAAGCTGCACCGATCCACCCGCTATGCCGGACCGCCTGATACCCTCCGCGAGGAAATGCGGATCCGGATCATACCCTTGGGGGCATGCCAGTTTCAGATCGATCCCTGTCATGGAGCATCCGATGATCAGACTGTTGGCGACATTATTCCCATCACCCAGGTATACGACCCTGATACCCTCAAGGGTGTCAGAGTTTTCCTTGATTGTCTGCAGATCGGCGAGGGTCTGGCATGGGTGGGTCAGATCGGTCAGGGCGTTAATGACCGGGATGCTCGCTTCCCGTGCCAGAATCTCCACAGTTTCCTGGGAATAGGTCCGTACGACCAGAGCAGACAGATACCGGGAAAGGACCTTGGCGGTATCACTCAGGGGTTCCCCTCGGGAGAGGTGCACATCCCTGGGGCTGAGAAAAATTGACTGTCCACCCAACTGGTTGATCCCTACTTCGAAGGAAACGCGGGTTCGGGTAGAGGCTTTCTCGAACAGGATGCCCACACTTTTGCCCATAAGTGGACGCTCGTTCAAAGCTGTGCCCGATCTTTTCATCTCAATGGACCGGTCAAGGAGCATCGTCAACTCCTTGGGCTCAAGGTCCAGGAGGGTTAAAAAATCTCTCTTTTTCAAATGTTCAACCTGCGCTTTCCGTAAAAATTTCGTCCAGTGCGGTGAGAATATTGTCCACCTCGACCGCAGAGATATTCAGGGGAGGGGTGAACCGCAAGGTTTTGTCAGCCACAGCGGTCACAAGAAACCCTCTTTTCATAAGAGCCTGCACAAAGGGAGCAGCAGGCTCTGAAAGTTCCATGCCCAGAAGCAGCCCGAGACCTCTCACGTCCTTAACCAGTGTGTGCTTTTCACCCAGCTTCATCAGCCCTGCTCTCAGCCGCTGGCCTACTTCCGCGGCTTTTTGGGGCAGGTCCTCCTCCTCCAGGATATTGAGGGTGGCTAGGGCTGCAGCGCAGGCAAGGGGGTTCCCGCCGAAGGTGCTTCCGTGGGTCCCTGGTCCCAACGAGGCGGCCAGGTCGCTGGTAGACAGGACAGCGCCTATGGGGAATCCGTTGGCAAGGCCCTTGGCAAGGGTCATGACATCGGGCTCGATCCCGAGGACCTGGTGGGCGAATAGGGCGCCGCACCTGCCCATGCCGGTCTGAACCTCGTCCAGCATGAAGAGGACATCGTGCTCCTTGCACAGATCGGCGGCTTCCTGAAGGAAGTCCCGGTCCATGGGATATACTCCCCCTTCACCCTGGACCGGTTCGATGAACAGCGCGCATGCCTTTGGGAGATGATTCTTGAGTCCTTCGATGTCTCCCGGCGCAATGTGCACGAACCCCTCAGGGTAGGGCGCGAAAGCCTCCAGGTGATGCTTGGGGTCAGTGGCGCTGAGCGCTTTCATCGTCCGACCGTGAAAAGCTCCGAAAAAGCTGATAACCAGGTTTCGTCCCGCACCATACTTGTCGAAAGATCTTTTTCGGGCCAGTTTGATCGCCGTTTCGGATGCTTCGGCACCGCTATTGCAGAAAAAGACCCTGTCGAGGGATGTCAGGGATGTCAGTCTTTCGGCAAGGATCGCCTGGACATCGGTGTAGTACCAGTTGGATACATGGATCAGGCGGCCGGCCTGATTAACGATGGCTCTGGTGATCCCGGGATGGCAATGCCCCAGGTTGCAGGTCGCTATGCCGGCTACGAAATCGACATATTCGTTTCCCTCCGTATCACGCAGCCGTGCACCTCTGCCGCTTGTGAAAACGATTGGAAACTGTCGGTAGTTCGGGAAAAGGGCGCCGCTTACCGCGTCGATATATTCCTGACTGCTCTTACCGTATACTCCTGTCAAGGTACTATCTCCGTTCCTACGC
>JALHUC010000076.1 GCA_022865845.1 bacterium
GGGGGTCGGGCCTGAAACGGATGATCTGCCGCCCCGCTTCACCAATGAACCTCTCACAGAGGGAGCCTGCATCGGTGAGGTGGTCCACCTGGATGATCTTCTGGCAGAGTACTACGCCCACCGGGAATGGCCAGGTGGAATACCGTCCGAAAACAGGATAAAGGAGCTTGGGCTGGATGAGGAAAGAGGGAGAGTCCTTTAAAAGGTTGATCGAGGAGTTTAATCGCGTCGGCCGCATACTGTTTACGGGCGGTCTTAACAACTCTCACAGCGGTAATCTGAGCGTTCGGCTGGGGGACAGGGTGGTCATTACCCGCCGCGGCGCCATGCTGGGCGAACTGGCGGCGGACGACCTGGTAGATGTGGGCTTGATTGAGGATGATTCCGGGATCGCCCTCGCCTCCACCGAGGTAAAGGTCCACAGGGCGATATTTGCCGCAACATCACACCTTGCCATCGTTCATGCCCACCCCAGAACGGCTACAGCTCTGTCCATGGGCCGGGATTTTCTTGTGCCCGTTGACGACGAAGGCCGTTACTACTTCAAGCGCATCCCGGTTCTTGCCGTCAGGGCCTCCATAGGGTCCGATGATCTGGAACGGGAACTTCCCGCCATGCTCAAAGACTACCCCATTGTTATGGTGAGAGGCCACGGAGCGTTCGCGGTGGGTGGGAACCTGGAGGAGGGTCTGCAGATCACCCATGCCCTGGAGTGGTCCTGTGATATCCTTTTAAGGTGCCTGGCCCTGGGGATGACGGAAGAGGATCTCATGGGGGATCGCACCCATGGAGAATGGTAGGAGGGGAGTGGCAGGGGAATGACACGATGAGGCTGGATGTTTACAGGGACGACCGTTATCTGGGGGGCTACCATATCGGGGATGCCTCGGAGATCCGTATTGGAAGGGACCGTCGAAACGCCATAATTCTTCCCCACACCACCGTGAGCAGGCATCACGCCAACCTTCTCAGGCAGGGGCGGAAATATCTCCTCATGGACAAGAGTTCCAACGGGACCTTTGTGAACGGCAAAAGGGCCGACAAACTGCTTGTTGATCCCGGAACCGAGATCCACATTGGCCCCTTTCGCCTCGTAGTGACCGAAGAAGAGATGCCGATCTGGGCTAAAGCTACCGAGGAGAGTCATGTCAATGATACCGTTCACTCCCGAACAGGTCTCATTGGCACCTCCGAGCAGATGGCAAAGCTGAATCAGGCTATCGAGAAAATGGCCTCCGTAAGCGCCACGGCTCTTATCATGGGGGAGACCGGTACCGGCAAAGAGCTGGTGGCCCGGGCCCTTCACGATCTTTCTGAAAGGGCCCCGGCGCCCTTTGTTGCCATCAATTGCGGGGCCATCTCACCTGAACTTGTGGAGAGCGAACTATTCGGTCACGAGAAAGGATCTTTCACAGGGGCTGGCAGCGAAAGGAAGGGCGCTTTTGAGCAGGCTGATGGCGGGACGCTGTTTTTGGATGAGATCGGTGAACTGTCCATGGACCTACAGCCCAAGCTCCTGAGGGTTCTGGAGTCGGGGGAGATCAGGCGGGTTGGTGCCCAGAGCGCCATCAGCGTGGATGTCAGAGTGGTGTCTGCAACCCACAGGAACCTCAAGGCGGAAGCAGAAAGGGGCGGTTTCAGGTCCGACCTTCTTTACAGGCTTTATGTCTTCCCGATCCTGGTGCCTCCCCTTCGTGCCAGGAAAGAGGATATCCCGGAACTGGCCGAATTCTTTTATGGGGACAGGAACGCATTTACGGGGCCGGCGATGAAACGACTGCTGGACCATGACTGGCCGGGGAATGTCAGGGAGCTTAAGAACGTCCTGGAACGGGCACGGATACTTACAGGGGGTGGAAAGATCGGCCCGGAAGACCTGATCTATCTGGATGAGTCGCCTCTTTCCAGTGCAACTCCCACAGATCCACTTCCTGAGACCTTCGAGGAGTTGGAAAGGCTCTACTACACCCGGGCCCTGGAAAAGTCCGACGGCAGCATCCGCGCCGCGGCCAAGTCATTGGGGATCCCGAAGAGTACACTGTATGATCGATTGAAAAGGTACGGCCTTTCGCCCAAAGATACGGACGAAAAGGACTGATCAAAGCAATTTTACCGCAGAGGCCGCTGAGGGACGCAGAGGGAAAGAATGGAAACGGGGAAACGGGGGAAAGAGCAAAAGCTAATTTACCACAGGACAGCCATTCTCAGGCTGCTCCACAGGGTTACACAGGGTAAGTCTGGATCAGGGGGAAGAGCAGTTCCTTCAAATGCGTTGTTTTCACTACTGAGCTCACAGAGAACACTGAGAAAACCTTTGAGATATAAGATCTGAGATTATTTCTTCTTTATTCTGATTGAAAACTTTGTACGCTTTATGTACAATGTAATACAAGGTAATACATTATGGATCGGAGGTGTGAGATGAGTAAGGCGGTTTCCATCAGGCTGCCTGATGAACTTGTGGAGCAGTTGGAAAATGTCGCACGGGATACCGAGAGGTCCCGGTCATTTATAGTCCAGAGGGCCATCGAATCCTACCTTGAGGACTATGCGGACCTCCAGGTTGCCCTGGACAGGTTGAGGGATAAAGATGACCGGGTCGTTTCCGGCGACGAGTTGAGAAAGTCTCTTGGACTATAAGATCGTCTATAAAAGCTCTGTCGCCCGGGACCTGAAAAAGATAGATACAACGGAAGCCCGGCGTATCCTTGACGAGATCGAAAAGGAACTGATCCAATCCCCTGATTCTCATCCTGTGCTGAAGGGAGCCTTCGCAGGCTTGCGCCGGTTCCGGGTCGGAGACTACAGAGTTGTCTACGCCATCATGGACGAGGAGGTCGTGGTTCTTAGAATTGGACACAGGAAGGATATTTACCGGTAAAGGCGGTAAGGGGAAAATCTCAGACGCGGGGACGCGGCGACATGGCGACACGGAGAAA
>JALHUC010000615.1 GCA_022865845.1 bacterium
GGAGGAAGGAGGAAGGAGGAAGGAGGAAGGAGGAAGGAGGAAGGAGGAAGGAGGAAGGAGGAAGGAGGAAGGGCAGGGCGTTAAGGGCAGTCCAAAGACCAAAGTCCAAAGGTTAGATAGTACGAGGTACAGGGCAGTGAGCAATGAAGAGTGAACGAATAGGTGAATTTCGGTTCACTATTCACATTTCACTGGCGCTTCCGCAAGCAATTCGAAATGCTCAATTCATTTCCCCACTTTCCACCTTCCCCTTTCCCTCTCTCCCCTCTTTCCTAACCGCAAAGCAAGGATTAAGGCCGCGATAGCGCCCAAAAAGATCAGGATATACCCCTTCATGTCGTATCGGTACACAAAGGTTTTGCTGGTCTTCGTCCGGATCAGAGAGTTGGCGACCCAGCCAGACTCTTCGCCATCCACGGAGCGGATGTTCGTCCATTTTTCACCTGATTCCAGAATTTCGAAACGGTCGCCGTTGTGTGCCTGGGTCAGCACCTTGGCCTTGGTGGTGGGTGATTTGCGGATGTTGACTGTCTGGCTGTCAATGACCGCCATTTTATCGGCCTCAACCTCTACACTTGAAGCGTTGAAAAGGATCAATCCAGCGCTCAGTATAATAATGGCGACGGCTGTTCCAGCGACGGAGCGACCCACGGTCGTCAGGTGAGCAACAGGAGCCAGAAGCCGGTCCCTGCTGCCTTTTACAAACTTCTGGCCGAGGGAACCCAAAGCCTTGGCCCCCTGAACGACCTCCTTTTTCTGGTTGATGGTCTCATCGCCCATGATCCCCTCCTGTGTGCAGATGTTTAAACAAACAATACCTGATGTTTGATCACTTTGCATCCGTGAGAACAGGGAAAAGGCTAGTAGAAATAGCGATAGTAAGGCTATTTAACCGCGTCGCTCAATTAAAATTGCCGTAAAAGCAGTTTTCAGCTTCCATCCGCCCCACCGCAGGTTGCACAGTAATGTGGGCACCTGCCCATGTCCGTGTGCAGGAAAAACAGAATAAATATCGGACTCCTGGATGTCAGGCAGTCATGGCCATCCGCTTGACCAGAAAGTTTTCCATGTAAATACCGAAGACTGTTTCAATGGCTGGCTTCATGTTAAGAAACTTGAGCCCCATCCCGGCTGGCACCTCGTCGGTGTCCTTATTCTGAGCGTGTACAACCTGGCTCCGGAAACTGAACTCGTTGCGCAGTCCCGGCAGTTTGAACTCAACGTCCACCTCGGTTTTTCCGGGTAAGGGATCTGTAGTGGGGAGGTACATGCCTCCCTCACCGAAGTTGTGGGTCATCATGGAAAGCTTGTCGATCCCTTGCTTTACCAGAACGGGAAAGGACATGGGTGCGCGAATGCACAGCCGGCGGTTGCTGGAAAGACAAATCTCAAGGCTGGTAAAGAACTTGCGTATGGACATGGGCCGCTGCACGATCTCGTTGAACCCTGCCTGTCTGGCCCTTTCGTGGAAGAGATGATCGGGATTGGAGGTCATAAGGAGCATGGGAGGACTCGACAGGATCCGGTCTTCCTTGATGGTACGTCCCAGTTCCATGGGATCGTAATCCGGGATACGTTCCCCCATAATGAGAGTGTTGGGAAGACTCTGATTCATGAAGTGGAGAGCCTCTTCGCCACTCTTTGCGGAGAACAGCTTGTACCCCAACCTCTCGATTATCCTTGCCAGGTACTCCCTGTCGACATCTGAGGACTCTACCACCAGGACCCATTTCATCTTTCCCTCCTTTCAGAACCACCGTTTAAAGGTCAACGGTGCAAGGTTGCTGCCAAAAAGGGAAACACGCCTATAGGCGGGAGTGGAATGTGAAGGATGAAGGCAGGGCGGAGGGCGTTAAGGGCAGAGGTCAGTCGCCAAGTCAGCCGTACCCCTTGTACCCTCAGCAGCTTTCCCAAGGTGGGAGGTCGAGCTTATTGGAAGTGCAGGCCTCATGCCTGGGGATGTAACCTGAGCACATTGAGGGTCGATATTCATCCCCCATGTGGTAAATGGAGCAAAACGTCCTGGAATCTTTTCGGTTGATAAACATAAAGGGGCATATCCTGAGACGGACACCGTTATGAAACCAGCATCTGTAAACAGGGTTCTTTTTTATCATTGCCCGGGTTTTGCAGAATAACGCTACCGGAGCTCCCGCTTTTTCCCAGTACCGGTAAGTGGCGGCCGCGACCGGGCCGGGGCGCATGGATGTGCAGCAGAAACCGCACCTCTTGCATCCCCAGGAATCCTCAGGCAGATTCCGGGAAGAGAGGGTTTTGAGGTCGAGATGACTATCGAGACTAAGGTAGGCATCAAAGAGAGCCGTCAGGTGAGAACCAGACATGTCCCTGTGGTGGTCCAGTATATGGTTCCATGGAATGAACTCCCATGTAAGGAGATCGTGCAGATGGGCAGGCAGCAACTCTTCCAGAGCCTGTAAAAAACGAGCCATGATACCACCCCCCCTTGAGCAGTCATGTTCTATAAACTATAGCAGAAATAATAAGGCAGTAGCCAGTAAGAAGGGCAGGGCGAAGGTCGTGATATCGGAGTAAAAAACCGTGATCAGTGATCCGTGATCAGTAAGGGTACGATGATTTAGATGTGACGGATGATTGTCTGAAATTAAGGCTTTGGCGATTACCGATCACAGATCACCAGGTTTCCTTTCCTACCTCCTACGGTACCGGCACAAAATCCCCCGTCTGGCATATTGGCGGGTTGGGGGAGAAACGGGAGCAGGCACCGGGACGGGAGTCACGTCCCCTGTGATGGATGGAGCAAAAGGGTTTGGAATCGATGCGGTTCATCAGGAGGAAGGGACACATCCTCAGCCTTTCGCAGTTATTGAACCAGCAGGTGTATGTGGATGAGGGCTTTTTCTTTTTGACGGGATTGTAAAACAGCGCCACCGGCACTCCTGTCTTTTTCCATCTGCGATAGGTTCTGCCTGAAACGCCTCCTGGACGCATGAAAACGCAGCAGGAACCGCACCTGAGACATCCGCCTGAATCTGTGGGTAGTACCATCGAGGCAAGGGACTCAAGATCCAGAAGGCCATCGAGGTGGGAATAGGCCTCAAGAAGGGCGAGAAGCGGGTTGTTGGGGTGGTCGCTGTGACGGTTTTTAACAAAGTTCCACGGGATAAAATCCCATGAAAGGATCCTTTGCAGATGCTCAGGAAGCTCTTCCTGAAGGGAATGAAGATAATGATCCACAGTAACACCCCCGTTTACATGGATGGGACAAGACTATCAGAAGTGGGTGGGGAAATGGAAGAGAGGAGGAGGGTTGTTAATTAACCGCCTGACACGGGGAAATCACGCCGCTGGCGTGACAGGCTTCCGACACGGAGGTTTTAAGAACAGACATGGAGACCCGGTGACATAGAAAAAGGTGTTCGCCCCGCGTCTCCCCTTCACCGCGTCTCCGCGTCATATGTATTCCTACAAGGTCATGGGTATTCTATTTGCCAGGAAATTCTCCATATAGATACCAAGTACCGCGTCGATGGCAGGGCTGATGTCAAGGAACTGGAGCCCCATTCCCGCCGGTACCTCATCGGTATCGCGGTCCTGGGTGTGAACGATCTGCCCTTTGAAATTAAACAGTGTCCGCAGACCAGGCAGATTGAACTGCAGCCCGACTCCGGTTTCCCTGGGTATGGGGTTGGTGGTGGGGATATACA
>JALHUC010000616.1 GCA_022865845.1 bacterium
CACTTATATTCTGGTTCACGCTTTCTACGCCCAGATCGGTTGAGGGCACCGAGTACCTGGTGCCAACCCCTTCGGGCAGTCTCCATTTGATATCGTAAGCTTGTCTGCCTGGCCTCACCGGCAGTGTGAGCTTACCCCCTTCGGGGCGAATGGGCTGCAGGGCGCCGTCGATGGTGATTCCGGTAAGCTCCGCTCCCTGGGGCACCGTTACGATATGCTGTCCCCCGAGGCTGCTCCTGGCTACGAAACTTAAGCTGACGTCGGTGGCATGTTTCCCCGGTTTTAACAGGTATTGACTCGTGTCGATGGTAAAGGTGCTGCCGGGCACACCCTCCGGACGGGTTATCCTGAGCTTCACCGATTCTCCCGGCCATGGACGCCAGACAGGAGCCCAGACCCCTCGCGGATCTGCCCTGTGGACCACGTTGATACCTTCCGTCTGCTCCATGTTCCAGATGGGGCTGACCTCCGCCCGCCAGGCTTCCACCCACCCGGTGGTGTCGGGGGCGACCAGATCGATATTTTCGGTCTCCTCAAGAGCTGATTCCCAGGTCATGGAACTCTGGGCAGGTCCCATGTTCACCAGGACCTTGCCATCCTCCACCCGGACTCCATCCGTGATCACCGACTCTCCATCCAAAAGGGGTATTTCGAGGACCACAGCCGTTCCCGGGGGTGAGATGCGATTCACCCTTGTCAGCGCACGCCATTCAAGGCCGAGAAGCAGGGATCTGTCCACCAGGACAAAGGGCGGCAGCGCCTCTGCCTCAAGAGACGGCATATCCGATGTTGTTTCCTGCTTGATGCGGGTGAGTTGGAGCTGTTTGTCCGCCGCTCCGTTTTCGTGCACACCCTCCAAAACCCAACCCTTCACCCTGGCATCCACACGGTGCACCGGCAGGTTCAGGGGGATGAGCACCGTACTGCGGCCTGGAAGTCGGCCCTCCAGAAGCACCTGGTGGATACCCTTTTCAAGGTTTACCCACAAAACGCCGTCACTGCTTCGAGACAGAGCCTGGACCGCTTTTCCGTCCACAAGTACCGTCTGCGGCAGCCACTGGTCCGCGGTACACGGCAGGGGCACAGCCACCTCTTCCATGACGTGCACTTCCAGGCGCAGCCTGAGCATCCCGGGATCGGCATCAAGCCTCAGGCGGCTTGTCTGGGCACAATCCGGGAGGCACTCGGGGGGTTCGAGTAGCCTTGTCTGAAGTTCCTGCAGCAGTTCTGTTGAGGGGAATTCGGAGGCGCCCACCGGCGCAGCCGGGGCAACCAGGATCAGGGCCAGCAATAAAAGCAGGGCGGAGGGCCCGGGGCGCAGGGCGGGTAATTTTATCCCGGCGAGGAGAAGCCCTAAAAGCCCCACGAGGATGACACGCACCACCTTGACCACGGAGTTAGCCACAGGAGGCAGGTAATAGATGTTCACCTCTTGGCCGCGGTTCACCGGTCCGTTCCAGGAAAGGTAGACGCTGTCCCAGTACCATCCAGGCAGTCCCGGACCCGTCTGGACCAGGGCCCCCTCGTCGATACTCTGTAGAAGCGTGTTGCTCGGAAGGCTGAACAGATCGGAACTCCTGTAATAGGACCTTGACTTCGACAAGGATTTATCAGTGGGAGCGGGCTCGGGAGCATACTCCTGTACTTCCATGTTCCCCGCTTCCAGGTCGTCCTCAAAGAGTTCGCCGCCTGCCTGGAGGTTGGGATCGTAGCGCTGGATGTTGCCTCTTTGCTGGGCCGCAGGGCCAAACACCGGAATAACGCCCATATTCTCGAGCTGCGGGTAAACGGCCGTTCTCACCTGGTCCACAGCGAAGGGGATGAACATGAGGATGAGCAGAAAAAAGACCAGGGCCCGGTAGCCTTTGGCGGCTTTTTTCAGACGGCCCTCCGGGAGGTACCTGAGCAGCGCCACTGCCACGAGGATGTGCAGCCAGATCGTGCGGGGCGCGAAGGTCGTGTGCCAGGACAGGGCCAGAGCCACAAGGGCTACTGCCCCTGTCTGCGGGCCCAACAGGCGGAAGGACGCTATGGAGATGATCAGGAGGAGGAACAGGTCCAGCAGGGTCCAGTTCTGAAGCCAGGTTCGGGGGCGGTTGTCCACGCCGGTGACGGCCAGTACCTCCCACCCCGGAGGCAGATTAATCTTTGCCGA
>JALHUC010000077.1 GCA_022865845.1 bacterium
ACCGGCCGATGCGGTCCGATATGTCCATAAGGCGCCGGTTCCCTTCCGAGTTGCCGAACCGGGCGCCGTCCCTCTTGATAAAATAGTCGAGGTCGGGTTTGTCACCGGGGTGTTTCAGGGCGACCACGAGGATGGAGTGGTAATTCTCGACACCCTCTGGCAGGGGAAACTTGCGATGGGTGGGACCCTCAAGCAGATCAGAGGCCAGACAAACTCCGGCGTCGTCGGCCCCGAAGTCTTTTGCTCTCCCGATGATCCGGTCCCTGAGATCGATGGTATCCATGATCGGTCCCCATATTAACCAAGTGCTACTTAGCGCCAATATAGCATGACCGGTTTAGACAGGATCAACAGGAATTAAAGGGTCTGGAGTACAAACCTTATCCTGTAGATCATGTAAATCCTGTCAAAAAAAGATTTTTCTAGGGTATAAATTCCAGGATCACGCTGCCAGCCTCGTTCTCCAGGATCAGGCGGCCGTTCCTGAAGAAGGCACGGTCGGCCCTCTGCAACGCTTTGAGAAAGGACATTTCCTGTTCCATCTGTTCTTCGGGACCGGCCATCATAGTGGCACCCAGAGGGCCCAGCCAGGCGAGACGGCCATCAGCTTCCACAACCATCTGGCCGAAATACCTGTTGATCGTCGCCAGGCCGCTTACCCTTCCCTCCTGATTCACTGCCAGGGTCGGGGCAGCGTCAGCGGCCGGAGCAAGCTCCTTTCCCTCAATTCGGAGATGAACGAGGGTCCATTTCCTGTCAGCTATGGAAGCCAGGGAAGCTGGTGTCTTCGGTCTGCTGTTCTCATCCCCGATCTCGGACGCTACAGAAAGCTCACCATCAACAAGGGTCAGGCGAAGGCGTTTTTCCACGGTGGGCGGTGCGGCCATAGGCTCGGATAGCTGCCGGTCCAGGTAGCTGACGATCACCTGACGGCCATCGATGAGAAGGGTCTCCGGAACGATACGGTCTCCCAGGAGGAAGGCATTGGAACCCCCATAGCGACCCCCCTCATCCAGGGCGGCGGCGACGTAATAGAAAGTACCGCTGCCGCCTGGGGAGTGCGCGAGGATGAGTGCCGCGTCCTGGCCGCCTCTGCCGTTCAGATCTCCGTACACGGGTGGAACGGACACGGAGAACCTCTCCGTTGCGGCCGACCCGGGGGCAGCCGCTGTTTCGAATATACCCGCGCTCAGAGGGATCTGACGGCCACTGAAGAGATAAGTCGTGTTAAGAGGCCAGGTATCGGAGATCGAATTTTTCGGGGTCGAAACGCACCCGGCAAGGGCGGTGAAGATCGCCAAAGCCAGGCAGGCGGGAAGGATCATCCGGTTGCCGGGTCCGGAAACGTCACTGGCCACGGGGGGTCTCCCTTCGCGTGCAGGCATGGGTTCGGGACCACGCCAATGTTTGCGGGATCAAGTCGGTGGGGTAAGCCAGGATGGATCTCGGAGATTGTTCTTCAAAACTCACCACGCCTGCCCAACAGTAATATAGCTGTACAAATCTTCGGGGCCTTGTGCAACGTCCACGCCCAACCACAGACCCAGATCACGCATTATAAAGTAGCGGGCGCCCGCACCGGCGGCAAAGATATTGTCCTGGGTTCTGAACGATGGATCGTCGCCACCCACGGCGCCTTTTCCCGTAAAACCCAGGATGGCCCACCGGTCCGCGATATTCCAGCGGACCTCGGCTTCTATCATCCCGGCACTTTTCCCCTGGTAGCGCAGGGCTGGTATGCCGCGCATGCTTACCCATGGGTAGGCATAAAAAGGAGCCAGACCATCCACCCCCGATGCCTCCAGACGCAGTCCGAGCACCAGGCGCGGGTGTAACTGATGAAAAGACAGCACCTTGAATTTTCCGTTCCAATAGTTGTAGTCGCCGCCTAATCCCTCGTCGTACCGCCAGACATCCAGCTGAAGAAACTGGCCGCGGTTGGGTGTAAACACATTGTCGCGTCCATCAAAAATTGCCGCAGCGGCGACTCCAATATTGTTCGAATCGATATCGCCCAGGGCGATCTCGGTATCTTCACCAACAGTGGTATTGAATTGCGACTCTGTTTCCAGGAGAAGCAGTTTTCCTCCCAGAAAGAAGCGGCTGCTCCCGAGGCGGAATTTGAGATCCTGGTAAAGAGCCAACCCTTTCAGGTTAAAGCCAAAAGGTTTGTCAAGAATATAGAATTTGGAATTCACGTCGGCATAAGCAAGGCCGGCCATATAGCGAATGGTGTCTTTGCGCCACGATGCCGAGTGGCCGACTGAGGCGGCCCATGTGCCATTTTGTGTGTATCCGCCTGCAACACCTGTGATGGTGGGCGGTGGTTTCTGACCGCTTCTGTCGGGTGAGTTGGATTCAAGCGTAAGAAGGGGTGGCACCCCTTCTGCTTCAGTATTGTCTTTTGCAGGATGGATGTATCCCAGGGCCAAGCCTAAGCCATAACCGAAAGCCGGTTCCGTGATAAAAATCGGGATCGGAAGCCAGCTGCCGCCTGATCCGGTAGCCCTTTTTTCCAGAGGGCCTTCTTGCCTGGGTTCATCCGGCAATTTCGCATTTTCTGCATGCCCTGTCGTTACCTGCAGCGTAAAGCAGAATCCGATCATCAACAGGCAATAGGCGACAATGCGAATTTTATTGCCGGTAAGGAAGTATCTAAAAACAGATTTGTTTTTCATTTTTTTCTTTTTGAAGCACATGAGATCTTAATGTCGCCGCGGCTGGTTGCAGACTGTCTCCCACGACAATGAACACCCTGAAAGGGTACAGCTAAAAAAGGTTCAGGCGCGGCGCCTTTGTTCATGATGGACGAATTGGCGGTTGGTGGCCTGGACCGACATCAGGAAGGGTGGCCCCCTGACCTTCCGCCCGGGGGCCCCCGTCACAGGACATGGCAATTATATACCAATTATTATCCCTCTTTAAAGAGGTGTAAATCAAGGAACAAAGGAATCGTGGGGAATAATGCGGGTAAAAAAGGAAATCCGGTGGTTAGTGGCTGGATTATGGAAAGCAGAACCCAGAACGCAGAACCCAGAACCCAGGAGGAAAACAATGCGAGGTCCGTCTCTGGGTGAGACAGCCTTAATCGCTTTAATGCTAACTGTGCTTTACTCAAAATCAAAGCCTTCCTCAGTTCGATGTTTAATCCAACACAAAGTACACAAAGTGGCACAAAGGGGGTCAGGGCCAAGACTAAATCCTTACTTTGTTAACTTCGTGAACTTCGTGTTAAAAAAATCGCCTTTTATTCAAAATCAGTTGTTTCCATGTGACAAGCTGTGATGAAAACATCGCTTTTATAGCGACTGGATTCCGGATCATCACGCCCACGGCGTGATGTCCGGAATGACGGGTTTAGGGTTTGAGCAATGGAGATGTTTGGAAAAAGGATTAGAGAACAGGGAAGAAAAACCGTTTATGCTATCATTTCACCTCCCCTATTCCATATTCACCATTCCTGTTTTAAGGTTTAAACGCCTCCACGAGTGAAGACATTTCGCTGTCCTGAAGGAGCTTCACCCTTTCGAACCCCGCTTCTTCCAGTCCTGCTTCATGTCTACAACTGTCCATCCTTTCGCTTGCGCTTCGTCGAGGTTTTTGTCGAGGCTGCCAATGCTGGACTTTCGGTCGTAGGCCCACTCGCGCTCGGCATCGGTGTGGAGGAAAGCTTGAACCGGGGGTAAATCCCCTCGTCATTCCGGGCCGAGCCGACCAATAGTCCCACTACCTAACTCTTCTTCCCCCTCCCAGTAGCCCATTTC
>JALHUC010000617.1 GCA_022865845.1 bacterium
ATTATTTGAAAAAACCGTTGCATGGCGGGAAGTTAGCACGCACAGGGTGCGTTTGACAACCCCGGTTGCGGGTGTTATGTAGGAGAGCTTTGAAAGTCAGTGCAGATAGTGCAACAAGTGCGTGAGTGCACTCCTGCACCCCGATTTATGCACTGATGCACTGTCCTTCGGGCAGGATTTACATAAAGGACATTTTATGCTCGACATGCGGTTCATAAGGGAAAATCTGGATTTTGTCACTGAGCGCCTGACTACGCGGGGCGATCAAGTGGACCTTGCTGCCTTCCAGAAGCTCGATGACCAGAGGCGTTCTCTTCTCCTTGAAGTGGAGGAGATGAAGGCCCGGCGCAACTCCGAGTCTGCCGAGATCGGGAAGCTGAGGAAGCAGGGCCATGATGCCGGTGAACGCCAGGAAGCTGTAAGGTCTCTTGGTGAGGAGATAAAGGCCGTTGACGAAAGAGCAAAAGATGTAGTCCAGCATTTGAACAACCTGCTGCTCACCTTCCCTAACATCCCCCACGAGAGCGTTCCGGTGGGAACGGACGAGAAGGACAATGAGCTTGTAAGGGAGTGGGGTAAGAAGCCGGTGCTGGATTTTGAGCCTCTTGCCCACTGGGACCTTGGTGAGATGCTGGGTATCATCGATCTCCCCCGGGCGGCGAAAATAGCGGGGGCTCGCTTTTCCCTTCTCACGGGAGCCGGAGCGCGGCTGGAACGGGCGCTGATCAACTTCATGCTGGACCTTCACACCGACGAGCATGGCTACAGGGAGGTCCTGACCCCCTTTTTAGTGCAGCCGGCCAGCATGCAGGGAACCGGGCAGCTCCCCAAATTTGCGGATGATCTTTTCAGCGTTGAAAACGGCGAGTTTTACCTGATACCGACCGCAGAAGTCCCGGTGACAAACATTCACCGGGAAGAGATCCTCAATGAGTCGGATCTGCCGATCTGCTACGCGGCTTATAGCCCATGTTTCAGACGTGAAGCTGGTTCCCATGGCAAAGACACCAGGGGCCTCATCAGGCTTCACCAGTTCAACAAGGTGGAGCTTGTGAAATTCACCCGTCCGGAGGATTCCTACGAAGAGCTGGAGGCGCTGACGCGGGACGCTGAGCAGGTACTCCAGAAGCTTGGGCTCCACTACCGTGTTGTGAACCTCGCGACCGGTGACTTGGGATTCTCGGCGACCAAGACTTACGATCTCGAAGTGTGGCTGCCAGGTCAGGAGGCTTATCGGGAGATCTCCTCGTGCAGCAACTTCGAGGACTTCCAGGCGAGACGGGCGCAGATCCGTTACAGGCCGGCGAAGGGAAAGGGCACCAGCTTTGTCCATACTCTCAACGGGTCCGGGCTGGCCGTGGGCAGATGTCTTGTGGCGATCCTGGAGAATTATCAGCAGGCAGATGGCACGGTCCTTATCCCTGATGTGTTAAGACCTTACATGAGAGGACAGGAAAGGATTGTCCGGGAATAAGGACCGTACCATCTGCCTGAGTTCCATATTCCATGTTCCGAGTTCCAGGTGAAGTAAAAGGCGCATCAGATAACTATGGCTTGCGATTTTGTATGCATGTGAATAAGTTATAAAAAGTGAAGATGTTTCAGGTTCTTGCTTCAATGGTTTTCTCTTGGAACATGGAATCTGGAACTTGGAACTCTAATTTTGAGCGCCGTCTAGGCGCTCAAAATTAGCGGAGGAGTGGCCGAGTGGTCGAAGGCGGCGGTCTTGAAAACCGTTGTGGGGTAACTCACCGGGGGTTCGAATCCCTCCTCCTCCGCCATTTTCTCAATCCAGGCTAACCCTCGATTGAGAAAATGGCGGAAGTCCAAAGTCCAGCGTCCAAAGCGAGTAAATCAAATGAACAAACACATATCACGTTCATTTTCTTTGGTCTTTGGTCCTTGGGCTTTGGATCAAGGTAGCCAATAGGCTGCCTTGCCTCTTGACGTTTAAGAATTGTGTAGCTAACTTGTAGCTCTTGTTCGAAAAGGCAGAGAGCCGGCTGCAGATCCTTTCCACAGTGATCCCTCTGCACTCTGCACTTTACACTGATTTGTGGAGAGATGGCCGAGTCGGCTGAAGGCGCTCGCCTGCTAAGCGAGTATATGCCCAAAAGGCGTATCGAGGGTTCGAATCCCTCTCTCTCCGCCACTGATAATTACAAGGAGCATGCCCTTAGTTAGGAAAAGGGAAGATGCCCCGTATGATAGTGATGGGTAGAGGAAATTATTGCGGTTTGTACGCTACGCCCTTCGCCCTCCGCCCTTCGCACTAGTTTCTAAGGAGAGATGGCCGAGCGGTTGAAGGCGGTAGCCTCGAAAGCTATTGTTCGCATCGCGGACCGGGGGTTCGAATCCCTCTCTCTCCGCCACCGCATAAAGTGTAACAAATCGCTTGTTTTTGTGTAATTGATGATGCCCAGATTTGGCAGGGTTTTATGATTGTTGCAAACTTTGGCGATAGCATTTACCACCTGAAAGGGTGGTAACTCGAAAAGTTGATGCTTTTGCAAAAAGTCATCAACGTGCCCCGTGTGGGGCGCCCGAATCAATGACCGGCGATGTGAGTCATTGATTCGTGAGGAAAGTGGAAACCACGTTTTTCACTTTCCGTTGAGCAAAAAGCCATGAATGGACTTTTTGCGACCCTTTCAATAGTAAGATCGGAGGATCAAAAATGTTCTTTAGAAAGAAGATGACCCATATGACTGTAATTTTCCTGGTGCTTGTTCTGGCCCTGGCCTGGGGATGCCAGAAAAAAGCCGAGGAGATTCCACTTGATATGCCGGAAGAGACATCGGGTGAGGTTCCCATGCCGGCCGTGCCCTCCAAGATCATGGTTCCCGAGGAGATAGCTGCCAAGTGGAAAGCAGTGGTTCTCGAGGTTACCGACAAGGATACCAACGAGCGTTCAGACTACACGATGAATATCGGTGAGACTGCGCCCCTCGGCAGCACCGGCTTAAAGGTTTTCGTAGAGGCGTTCCTTCCCAGCTTCCAGATGGCCGGCGAAGTGTTCACCTCATCATCGCCTGACCTGAACAACCCTGCCGCAAAGACCAAAATAACGGATGAAGCCGGCATCGAGCTCTTCAACCGTTGGCTGTTCTCGCTGTACCCGGCGACGCACCCCTTCGAACATCCAAGATACGCCATTACGCTGAAGGATTACGTCGCTAACGAGTAGCTGATTGTATGACGATAGGCGCCCATAGCTCAGCTGGATAGAGTGTCGGATTGCGGGTCCGAAGGTCGCACGTTCGAATCGTGCTGGGCGTACCAACGGAGAGATGTCCGAGCGGTTGAAGGAGCGCGCTTGGAAAGCGCGTGTATGCCCACAAGGTGTACCGAGGGTTCGAATCCCTCTCTCTCCGCCATTTATGCTAAGGTGCGGCCGGGCCGTTGGCCCGGCTGCCGTTTTATGGGATTGAAGGCCAGGCCCTGAGCGACGTCGGTTCCCGAACCCCGCCAGATCCGGAAGGAAGCAACGGTAGGAATCTCCGACGGGTGCTGCAGCCAGCCTGGCCCTCGTCCCACCCTTTTGATCCGGTCCCGCCCCTTTTTGAGCGGGGTCACATGTTCCCCAGAGGCACATCCTAATGGCTTACCTTGTCCTGGCCCGTAAATACCGTCCAGCCACCTTTGCCGAGGTTGTAGGGCAGGAGCATGTGACCCGGACTCTCCGCAACGCTTTTGGTTCCGGGCGCCTGGGGCATGCTTTTCTCTTTTCCGGTCTGCGTGGTGTGGGAAAGACCTCTGTGGCCAGGATCCTCGCCAAGACCCTCAACTGCACAGATGAACACCACACCGACGAACCGTGCGGCCAGTGCGGGTCGTGCCGTGATGTCGATGAAGGGCGCAGCCTGGACGTTGTTGAGATGGATGCCGCTTCCCACACCGGTGTGGACGATATCCGCGAACTGCGCGAATCGGTTATGTATGCTGCAGCAGAGGGCAAGTACAAGGTGTACATCATTGACGAAGTCCACATGCTCTCGAAAAATGCTTTCAACGCCCTGCTCAAGACACTGGAAGAGCCTCCACCCCGCGTGATCTTTATCCTCGCTACAACCGAACCTTACAAGGTCCCGGTCACGATTCAATCCCGCTGCCAGAGGTACGACTTCAGGAGGATCTCATCGGCGGACATAGCCGGGCACCTGGCGAAAATATGCGAAAAAGAGGGCGTGGAAATCTCCCACGATAGCCTGCGGCGTATTGCTATCGCAGCTGAAGGCAGCCTCAGAGATTCCCAGAGCCTTCTGGACCAGATCCTGTCCTACGCTGGTGACCGGGTGGCCGACGAGGATGTGAACATGGTCCTCGGCAGCCTGGATCGGGACAAACTCATGCAGATCCTCTCGGCTTGTGTTGATTCGGATCCGGGTACGGCCCTGAGAATGCTGGGGGAGATGATAGATAACGGCGCTGACCCTGTGAGGATTGCCCTGGATCTTCTGGAGATCGTACGTTCTGTGATGATCCTGCTGGAAGTAGCAGACTCAACGGACCTTGTGGATCTGCCTGAGGGTGAGCTTGAGGTTTTAAGATCCCTGGCTGAAAGGGCGGATCCGGCTGCTTTGAGGATACAGTTCGCTATCCTGGCCCGGGGGCAGGAGCGCATGAGGCGTTTTTCCCAGCAGCGGCTGCATCTGGAACTGGCCCTGGTGCACATGGCCAGGTCGGAGGAGATCGTTCCTGTGGGTAGCGCCCCCTCTGGCAATGAGGGAAGCAGTTCCAACAGGCCGACAAAGAAGAGAACACCCTCCCCGCCTCCTGTCAGCCCGGAAGAGAGCTCGGCCTTACCGGCGGAGCCGCAGACCCCCCTTGATGTGTCCACACCCCCGGCATTTGCGGGGATCGAGACTCCCAGGGAGACCTGGGAACAGCTCGTGGAGTTCATCAACGGTAAGGCACCCAGTATAGGCAGCATGCTCGAGCATCTGATCCCGGTGAACGTAGCTGGTGAGGAGCTGGTCATCGGGGGCAGGAAAGGGGAAATATATCTGGAGGTCCTTCAGGAGCGGGACAGGATATCAGAACTGCAGGTCCTGCTGCAGGAGTTTTTCAACCGTGAAGTACGGGTCAAGTTCGTGGAGATGGAAGTGGAAGATCGGGCCAGAAACCACAACGTTGTGGAGAAAAGGCAGCAAAAGGAGTCCGATCTTGCCCGTAAGATAAAGAAAGAGACCAGGGAGCATCCCATGGTCAAGGAGGCCATGGAGGTCTTCAAAGGGGAGCTCATATCGATAAAGGTTCTGGGCAAGGCGTCAAGGGAACCCGAGGACATGGAGTCAAAAGAGGAGGAGTTATGAAAGGTTTGGGCGATCTCATGAAGAAGGCCCAGCAGATGAAGGCCAGTATGGACCGTCTCCAGGAGGAGCTGGCAACGAAGGAGGTTGAAGCAGGGGCAGGTGGTGGAATGGTTACCGTCAGAGCGACAGGGGCCCAGGAAATAGTATCCATCGACATCGATCCTTCGGTTATCGACCCTGAGGAAAAGGAAATGCTTCAGGATCTGGTCCAGGCCGCTGTGAACGAGGCGCTTCGAAAGAGCAAGGATATGATGCAGGAAGAGATGGGCAAGATCACAGGTGGTTTGCCCGTCCCTGACATCTTCGGCTAGGTATCGTGCGTTTCCCTTCCTCCATAAAACTCCTCATTGAGGAACTCAAAAGACTTCCCGGTATAGGGGAAAAGAACGCCCAACGTCTGGCATTTCACCTGCTGGGCGCTTCCACTGAGAGGGCCCAGGCTCTGGCCAGTGCCCTTGTGAAGATGAAGGAAACTATCAGGCACTGTGACCGCTGTTTTAATTTGACCGAGGATGAGTTTTGTGAGGTCTGCCTCGATCCGAGCCGCTCCGGAGGTCTTTTGTGCGTGGTTCAGTCCCCCAGGGACCTTCTGGCCATCGAAGGGACCGGTCAGTTCAGGGGCCGTTACCACGTATTGATGGGGGTCCTTTCCCCCATGAGGGGTGTCGGTCCGGAGGACCTGAAGGTGAATCAGTTGCTCGAAAGGGTCAGGGATGAGAAGGTGACGGAAGTCATCGTAGCCACAAACCTTGATGTTGAAGGTGAAGCCACAGCTTCCTACCTGATGACGGCTCTGGGTTCCATGGATGTCAAGATTTCCAGGATCGCCCGGGGCATCCCGATAGGCGGCAGTCTGGAGCAGGCCGACTCCCTTACCCTGGGGCTTGCTATAGACGGCCGGCTGGAACTTCAGGGTCCCTTTTAAAGACAACCTGGGTCAGGGTAAAGTCACCATGAACCTCCGTATTGCCGGGGTTGAAAGGGGTTTAAAAAAAGTGCCCGGATTGTTGAATCCTGCCAGGCCCTGGAAGTGTAAACCCTTGAAAATCACTGTTTTTTCGGGTATATCATAGTATTCAGTTTGTGTATGTGCTTTGCACATCGAACTTTATCCTGATAGCCGAAAGGGTCTAAGTGTTGCCGAATCTCGTTCTCTACGAGGAAGAGTTCAATCTTGTCACGGAAGTGATCAGTCGCCTTGTGTCCAGCGCCAACGCCAAGGTTGTTTTTCTCGTGGATAAAAACGGTCAACTCATCTCAAGTTCGGGGCAAACCGAGGGTATTGATACGACCTCCCTCGCATCCCTGACGGCTGGTAATATCGCCGCCACAGGCGGGTTGGCCAAGCTTATCGGTGAGAAAGAGTTTTCCATCCTCTTTCATGAGGGTGAGAAGGACAATATCCACATTTCGATCATTGGGCACAGGGTGATCCTGGTGGTCATCTTCGATGAGAAAAGCTCCCTTGGCCTTGTGCGGCTAAGAGTGAAAAAATCGGGCGCGGAACTGGAAAAGCACTTCGCCGAGATCGACAGGAAGGCAGGCACGGATACTTCCGGGCTGGGTGTGGATTCACCTTTCGCAGAGATCACCGATGACGATATCGAAAACCTCTTCAGCTGACAGGAGATAGCCGGGGAATGTCCTTCATCAACTACTCCTCAAGGGAGATCAACTGTAAGATCGTCTATTATGGGCCCGGCCTTTGTGGGAAGACGACCAACCTCCAGTTCATCTACAAGAAGACCAATCCCCAGGCTCGCGGCAAGATGATCAGTCTGGCCACCGAGACTGACCGTACCCTGTTCTTCGATTTCCTGCCCCTGTCCCTGGGCGATATCAGAGGGTTCAAAACCAGATTCCATCTCTATACCGTTCCCGGTCAGGTCTTTTACGATGCCTCCAGGAAATTGATCCTCAAGGGCGTGGACGGCGTTGTTTTCGTGGCAGACAGCCAGGTTGAGCGGATGGAGGCTAACTCAGAGAGTTTCGATAACCTGCGTCTGAACCTGTCGGATCAGGGATACGATCTGGACAAAATCCCCCTGGTCATCCAGTACAACAAGAGGGACCTGCCCAACGTGGTCTCCATGGAGGAGCTGCAAAAAGCCCTCAACCTCCGCAACGTTCCCGCCTTCGAGGCGGTGGCCCCGGAGGGGGTTGGAGTGTTTGAGACCTTAAAGGCCATCGCGAAAATGGTGCTCATCGAGCTTCGGAAGGGGACGGGAGCCTAGCCCGCACTTCTCACCAGCCTTCTACTGCGGCTGCGGATACGGGCATGTCTCCTGCGTTGCGCTCGGTCGGGC
>JALHUC010000078.1 GCA_022865845.1 bacterium
CAAATGTCGCATTCCCCAGATTCGAAAAGCTTGAAACCACCGTGCGGCACCGCATCCTGGACGCAGCGGCAAAGGAGTTCGGCCGCTTCGGTTATGGGGCCGCCAGCATGAACCGTCTGGTAAAAGGCGCGGGAATCTCCAAGGGAGCTATATTCAACTATTTCGGCACCAAGGCAGGGCTTTTCGACTACATCTACCGCTCCAGTCTTGAGGAGGTGAAGGAACAGCTGCGCACGGTGAGGGACAGCTCCCGGACCGAACCGTTCTTTGGCAGGCTCGAGAAGGTGCTTCGGGCGGGTCTTGATTTCACCACCCGTCGGCCATTATCAGCTGCGATCTACTACAGAGTCATATACACAGGGGACGCTCCCCACGGTAACAGCATCCTGTCTGAGATCCAGGGCACTTCGAAACGTTTTCTTAAAAACCTCATCGAGGATGGAGTCAGAAAAGGTGAACTGAGGCCGGATATCGACGCCGAAAGAAGCGCCTTTATTATCCAGAGTGTTCTGGACCGGTTCCTCCAGGCCCATTACCTTGAGTTCATGGCGTCTACTATAGAAAAACCCGCCGGCAGGGAGAGATCTGATCCTTCGTCAAGTTCTGAAAAGTGGATCCGGGAAATGACTGATATTTTTCGAGGTGGATTGGAGAACAGAACAAGGAGAGAAGAACAATGAAACGGACAATTACCATTGCTCTGTTGTTTATTCTGGCCACAACGATCACCGCTTTTCCCGCTTTAACACGGGCCGGGGATAAGATCGTCTTCGGTGTACTGCCGGTCATGCAGGCTCTGCCCCTCTTTGTGGCTCAGGAGAAGGGTCTTTTCACGGAAGAAGGTGTGGAAGTTGAGCTCATTCCTTTCCGGTCCGGGCTGGAAAAGGACGCTGCCATGGCTGCGGGGCAGACCCAGGGCTACTTCGGGGACATGCTCACCTCCATCATTCTGGGAGCGAACCAGGCGCCCATGAGGATGGTCGCCACCATCTTCAACACCACGGGCAGTCAGAGGATGTTCGCGGTACTTGCAGCCCCTGGAACTGGCAAACCCTCCCTCACTGATCTAGCCCGAAAGGGGATCGCCGGCAGTTCCAATACAGTCATCGAGTACGTCACCACAAGGCTCCTGGAGAACGAAACGCCCGGAGCGAACCTTAACATGATCGAGACAAAGAACATCCTTGCACGTATGCCCATGCTCCTGCAGGGCCAGGTGGCCGGTGCCGTCCTTCCGGAACCCCTCGTCACCCTGGTGGAAGGGAAAGGAGCAACAGTTGTAGCCGATGACCGGGGACTCGGGATCACTCCGACGACCCTGCTCTTTACAAATGAGTTCATCGAAGAAAACACCGATGCTGTCAGGGCTTTTCTACGAGCGACAACCCGCGCTTCAGCCCTCATCAACCAGGACCCGGAAACGGCAAGACCCATCATGATCAAGTTCGCCCGCATTCCCGAACCGCTGCAGCACTCAGTCGCCATACCGGTGTTCATACCGCCGGCCGCACCAGAAAAAGAGCTCGTCATGGACGTCTATAACTGGCTTTATGACAAAGGTGTCCTGAAATCGGAACTTACTTTTGATGAAATGGTAGACGGCAGCCTGCTGCCGGAAAAGCAGTAATCAGTAATCAGTAATCAGTAATCAGTAACTAAATTTGTTATAAAAGATTATGCAATAGATTGTTTCAGGTTGTACCGATCACCGATTACCGATTACGAAAGGTTTTTCCATTGAACTCTGACCGTCTACACGCCTGGTGGAAAGCGAGCCGCCCACCCTTTTATATCGCCACCTTCGTCCCTCTCCTGGCGGGCTGGATGCTGGCGATTCGGGACGGGGCACCGCGCCAGGTAGGTCTGTTCCTGCTCATCAACCTCTACTCCGTTATGGTCCACTTCGCCACCAACCTTGCCAACGACTATTTCGATCACTTCCAGGGAGCCGATTCCGGTGAGTCTATCGGCGGTTCCCGAATGCTGCAGGCAGGTCTGATCACCATCGGGGAGCTGCGCGCCTCCCTGCTGGTCCTGTATCTGGGCTCGTTTTTCCTGGCAGTAGGATACATGACGGTGGCCGGGATGTGGATCCTCTCTCCCTTCGTAGCCATCTCTATCTTTTCCAGCATATTCTATACCGCCCCTCCCATCAGATACGGCTATCATGGCCTTGGAGAGGTTTTCGCCGGGATTAACATGGGACCGGTCATGGTACTTGGCACCTACTGGATAATGACCGGTCACCCGTCCCGGGAAGCCATGCTCATCTCAGTCCCTATCGGCATCATGGTGGCTGGAATTCTCTACTACCAGAGCATTCCCGATATGGAAACGGACGAAAGCGTAGGCAAAATGACCATAACTGTCCGACTCGGAAGGGCTGGAGCCTACGCAGGTCTCATATTCCAGTGGATCGTTGTCTACCTCCTCATATTGGGCCTTGCAGCCGACAGGATCCTCTCGCCTGTGGTTTTGACTTGCCTGCTCACGATCCCCATCCTTGTGCGTCTTCTCAGGATCATGCCGAAAGTAGAGGATTGGCAGGAGCTTGACCGTCACGGTCACTACATAAGGAAGATGTACCTTATTAACGGTGCGATCATAGTCATAGGCATCGTATGGGGATAAATCCACCCCTTGTGCCTGGACCTAGACCTGGTGCCTGGTAAGATCTTACCAGGACTAGGACTACGACCAGGTCCGGGATTTATTTTTGGGAGGTTTTGCTTTTGGCCCATCTCACACCAAAATCCGCATATAAAAACCTTTCCGACAGGCTCAATCGGTTTCCCCAGGGTGCTCCACCCTCCAAACTTCTTTTCCAGATCCTTGAGATGCTCTTTTCCGAA
>JALHUC010000618.1 GCA_022865845.1 bacterium
CTGCACAGATTGCCATGAGGAGCATCAGCACGAAGACAACCAGCTTGATCGTCACGCTCTCTCTGTGGCTTGTCAGACCTGCCATATTCCGTACGTAGCCAAGAAGCATCCAACCAAGGTGTGGTGGGACTGGTCCCAGGCCGGTCAAAAGCGTCCGATGACCAAGGATCAATACGGTATGCCGACTTACGATCCCAAGAAGGGGGAGTTTCGCTGGGCCAGAAATCTGTTGCCAACCTATCTGTGGTATGTGGACGGACGAGCCAGTGTCTACCAGATGGGCGAACGGATCGATCCCAGTAAGCCTACGGCTCTGAACTGGCCTGTCGACGGCAAGGAGAATCCCGCTGCTCGCATCAATCCTTTCAAAGCCTTTCGGGGTAAGCAGCCTTACGACAAGAAGCACCTCTATTTCATTGCGCCCCAACTCTTTGGTGAAGGCGGCTTCTGGGAAACGTTGGACTGGCGGCAGGCCGCTGAGCAAGGTATGGCAGAGGCCGGTTTGTCGTTCAGCGGTGAGGTTGGGTTTGCTGAGACAATTATGTACTGGAGGCTGAACCATATGGTAGTCCCAGCCGATCAGGCTCTCAACTGTAACGCTTGCCATACCAAAGAAGGTGGACGCCTCGACTGGAAAGCTCTTGGCTACGAGGGTGATCCACGCAGTCTCCCAAAACAGGCGCGCGTGAAGGACTGGAAGGACAAGTGATTGGAAGCCAGCCTTTAGCTGGAGGCGGTTAGCCTTCCTGTGAATGTCCGGAATATATCTGGAACCCAACACCTGATTTATCAGACTTAGCTTGAGAAAGGAGGTCGTGATATGAGTCGCGAGATAGAATGCACGGATACCTCTCATTCCATTACCCGAAGAGAATCCATCAAAAAACTTTTTCGTCTGTCCGGTTCCTTTGCCTTGACCGGAGCGATAACCGGATTTGCGCGGATGCCACTTCCAGCCTGGGCCGACTCCCAAAAGAAGGCATTCATGGTGGAAGGTATTGGTCAGAAGGAAGGATACTCCGTGAAGGAGTTGACCAGAAAGGTCTTCGAGTCCGCAGGAGGAATGAAACGATTTGTCTCAAGGGGAGACGTTGTGGTCATTAAACCGAATATTTCCTGGGCCAGACCTGTCCAACTGGCAGCCACAACTAATCCGGAAGTCCTTGAAGGAGTAGTGGAGCTATGTCAAGAGGCCGGTGCAAAAAAGGTACGAATCGCCGACAATACCATTCATGACGCCAGACGATGTTTTTCCCTTTCAGGCGCGCAGATGGTGGCGGAAAATACCGGAGCCGAGTTGATTTTCCCCAGGTCTTCACTCATGCGGGAGATGAAGATACATGGACACCGTCTGGATGTCTGGCCCGTTTTCGTTCCATTGGTAGAGGCCGATAAGCTTATTAATCTTCCGGTGGCCAAACATCATTCCCTCAGCACACTCACCCTCGGCATGAAGAATTGGATCGGGGGGGTCGGGGGCAGAAGGTCGGCCCTCCACCAGGACATACACCAGAGTATCATAGACCTGGCACAGTTCTTCAAACCCACTGTGACCCTGATCGACGCCATCCGGGTCATGACGAGAAACGGACCTTCCGGCGGAACCCTCTCTGATGTGGCTGAAAAAAATACTTTGATCTTAAGTGACGATCCCGTGGCTGCGGATGCCAGGGCTTCTCAACTTTTCGGCAAAAACCCGGAAAATCTGGGATTCATCCGTCTTGGGAAAAAATGGGGGCTGGGCACCGATGATTTCCTGAGCCTGGATCGAAAACAGGTGAGCGTGTGAAAGCCAAACATCTCGTCTGGGCGCGAAGAATAAGCCAAACCTTTTTTCTGCTTCTCTTTCTATTTCTTCTCATTGAAAGCCGTCTTCCCCAGGATATCTTCGTCGACTATTCACAGGCTTTCTCGGCTGAACAGGATCTTGCTCTCCACCAACCCATAAAGTTTTTCTTTGAGCTAAGCCCATTGGTCGGACTCTCTTCATTGGTTTCAGGATACCGGATCATCAATGGATTTCTTTGGGGGGCCGGCGTCCTGGTCCTGACCGTTTTACTGGGGAGGGTGTTCTGCGGCTTTGTCTGTCCCTTTGGCACCATCCATCATCTGGTGAGTTGGGTGAAACCCTCTCTCAAAGGGGAACGGATGGTAAAGGCCAACCAAAAG
>JALHUC010000619.1 GCA_022865845.1 bacterium
CTTTAAAAATTCCCTGATTCTTGGCTCTCTGACATGCGTTTTAGCCACTGCGATTGCCGTTCCGGCAGCGCTGGCGTTCGTCCGCTACGAATTTCGCGGAAAGGAATTTCTGAACACCCTGCTGATCGCTCCGATTATGATCCCGGAGGTCGTGCTGGGTGTTGCCCTGTTGCTGTTTCTGCGTTGGCTGCAGCAGCCGAAAAGCTTCATGCTGCTCCTGCTCGGTCATGTAGTGCTGACTCTCCCCTATGTGATGCTGGTCGTTCAGGCACGGATGGTCGGAATTAAAAAGGAGTATGAAGAAGCTTCTCTCTCCCTCGGGGCGAGTCCCTTTCAGACCTTTCTGTCTGTCACCTTTCCGCTACTGTCGCCGGCAATTTTTGCTGGGATGTTGTTTTCATTCACTATCTCTTTCGATGATGTCACCGCCACCTTGTTCTGGGCGACGGCGTCGCAGCAGACCGTGCCGGTAAAGATCTTCGGCATGCTGAGGAATTCGATCAGTCCGGAAATCAACGCCCTTGGCACCGTCATGATTGTTTTGACCATATCCCTGCCGTTGGCAGCGGGATATTTGTCCAGAAGGTTCGCCAGGGGGAGCTAATGGGCTTCCCGCTTGGCGTTGGCTTGATGTGTACTTCGCCAGGTAATCTTTCACTTTTACAAGGAGGTTTAAAATGAAGGACAAGATGAAAAAGAACCTGGACCAGATGTATGAATGCTACCAGGAGGGTAAGCTCTCGCGTCGCGATTTCGTAAAATATTTGGGGATCGCAGGAGCAGCTGTGGGGATCATAGGTGGCCCCTTCGGCCTGGCAAAAAATGCTTTCGCCAAGGACTCGATAACGGTTCACTCTTGGGGAGGGACTACCTCCAAAGCGCTGCGCCAGTATGCCTTCGATCCTTTTACCAAGGCAACTGGCACCAAGGTTATCGACGCTACCTTTACCGGAATGGATGCCTTCCTGACCCAGGTTAAGGCCTCCTTCCCCCCGGGTGGCGAATTTAACATCGCCCACCTGAGCGCTGTTTACGATTATCTACGTTACAAGGATCTTGGTTTCAATTCGGTGCTGGATGAGAGCAAGATTCCCAACTTGAAAAATGTCATGCCCGTAATGATCGATACCCTGAGAAATATCACTGATGGTAAACTGTCGGCTGTTCCCTATGATATCGGGCAAACCGGGATTGCCTACAATCTGGACAAAATCTCCAAGGAGAAAGCTGAGAAGCTGGGGGCCTCTCTGCTTTGGGACAAGAGCCTTGAGGGACGCCTGGGAACCTGGGGAGGAGACTTCCGTACCAATATGTGGTATGCGGCCCTGCACACCGGTCAGAGCCCCAATAACATCACCAATGTCAACGATGTCTGGGATGCGCTCAATGAACAGCGCGGCCTGATGAAGAAGTACTGGGCGTCCGGTTCCGAATTGATGAGCCTGCTCGCTAACGGCGAGATTGACGCGACCGTGGCCTGGTCAGGCCGTGTCGCTGCCCTGCAGCAGCAGGGGCATAATATCGGCTATCTGGCACCGAACAATACCTACTCCTGGATGGAGTACATGTACGTGATCAAGGGCAGCGACATGGAGCTCGCCCAGAAACTGCTCAACTTCATGCTCGAGCCCAATGCTGCCATCGCCGTGGCTAAGGGCCAGAATTATCCGCCGAGTCTGGATCCGACCAAAATAGAGATGCCGGATGAAATTAAGAAGCTGCCAGCATTCGATCCGACCGGGACACTTAAAGGCTTCCTGTTCGCTGATCCCATTTACTGGAACAGCAAACAACTTGAATGGGGAGAGAAGTGGGACCGCATCAAAGCTGGAGCCTAAACCACTGTTTGGGCAGAAAGGTGTTCAGGCTTTTGAATTCTTTTGAATGCCTTTCTGCCCAGTTTTCTGATTGAATAAATAGGATATATTTTGATGAAGGAAAAAGATCCCGCGTTCGTTAAATTTCGGGGAATCGTAAAGCGCTTCGGTGAGGTGACGGCAGTCGACAATGTCGATATCGATATCGCCGAAGGGTCCCTGGTCACCCTCCTCGGGCCGTCCGGCTGCGGTAAGACAACCCTGTTAAGAATGATAGCGGGACTGGAAACCCCGACGGAAGGGGACATTTACATCAATGGCAAGCGGATCAACGATGTTCCGATTCACAAACGTAACCTCGGGATGATCTTCCAGAATTATGCCCTGTTCCCGCACAAAAGCATCTTCGACAACGTCGCCTTTGGCCTCAAGTACCGCGGGGTGAGCAAGGAGGAGATGCGAGAGAGGGTGTATAAAGCCCTGGAGTTGGTGCGCCTGCCCGGTGTGGAAAAACGCATGCCTTCACAGCTTTCAGGCGGGCAGCAGCAGCGAATCGCCCTGGCGCGAGCCATCGTTATCGAACCGGATGTACTGCTGATGGACGAGCCCTTATCAGCGCTGGATGAGAATCTGCGTGAGGACATGCGGCGCGAAATAGACAATCTGCAGCAGGATATCGGTGTCACCACCATTTTCGTCACCCATGACCAGCGTGAGGCGCTCTCTATGTCGGATAAGATTATCGTCCTGAACCAGGGTGTCAAGCAGCAGGAAGGGGCACCGGAAGAAGTCTACAACAAGTTCACCAACCATTTTGTTGCTGATTTCCTCGGCCACCCCAATTTTATTCCGGTGGTGGTCGACCGGGCAATGGACGGTTTCATGCAGGTTCGCTTGGCAAGCGGGGAAACCTTCCTTGCTTCACCGGCGATCGACTTCGATCGGGGAGATAAGGCCGAGGTGGTTGTTAGAGCGCAACAGTTGAAAATAGGACTGAAGTCGGAGTTTGGCGAACAGGAAGAGAACATGAATTACCTGTTCGGCGAAGTTCGTGATCGGAGTTACATGGGGGGAGAAGTAAGCTATTATGTCGGGTTGCATGATGGTTCAATGTTGCACGTTATCGTGCTTGCCCGCCGCGTACCATTGAAGCGGGGTGAAGAAGTATATATCCGGATGAATCCGGCCGATTGTCGGTTGATAAAGAGCTGACTCCGGGTCTTGCCACTGAGTCGAAAGGCCAAAATTTTTCTGGGAGCTGCTCAATGGAACAGTACGACAACGGGACGATGACCGTCATTTTCAAAAATTCCCTCAAGAAAGAGACGATAGACCTGCAAACCTTGATCGATTGCACCGAAGAGTTTTTGCGGGTCTACCAGGGCAGCGGTTTTGCCCAGCCTGAATTTTGGGAGCAGGTCACCGCAGAAAAAGGCGAGGCTAAATTCACCGATCTGCTGGATGTGACCGGTTACGGTGATGATGCCGAAGGCTTCTTCCGGACCGTTCTACAGGAGATCGCCGCAGGCACGGGCAAAGCGATCGTCATCCAGGGGATTATCCTGCCTCATGCTCTGGTGGTTGCCCTGCTGGAACGGATTCTGCCGGGCAATGAATATATCTCTATCAAGACGGTTGATCAGCTTATCGAGCTCACCAACAGCGCTATCCCGGAGGAGCAGCGAACTGACCTGCAACAGGTGATCGATGTCTACCCGGTGCGTTTGTCACGTCACACCATCCGCCAGCTGATGGTTTCCAAAGCGATCGCGTATCAGTATCTGCCCTTTGTTCAGGAGTTGAACCCGGTCGGTTTGGTCAACACCTGGATCGGCCAGCTTCATGAAGGACTGTTCGAGCAGATGTACCAGAACCGGGTAATCTTTCTGCTCAATATGGCCTGTCCGGTCTATTGCCGTTTCTGTTTCAGAAAGCACAGGGACTCCCGCAACGAACAAAATCCGACCCCTGAAGATGTGCAAAAAGCGGTCGCCCGGGTGGAGAACTTACCCTCGATCAAGGAGATCGTCGTGACCGGCGGCGACCCCTTCATGAACCGCGCCAACATGGAAGCGACCATCGATGGGTTGAAACAGGTCGAACATGTGCAGACGCTGCGCCTTGCGACTCGCTCTATCGCCTATTACCCCCACATGTTTCTGGAGAACAAGGGAGAGTATCTCAACTACCTGAAGTGTAAAAACATCGAACTGCAGAAGTTCGGCAAGCGGATAGAGGTCGCCACCCATTTCATCCACCCCGACGAAATCTCCCCGGAAAGCCTGGAGATCATCTCGGAACTCGTCAACAACGGCATCGCTGTCTATGTCCAGACGCCGTTTCTCAACAACTGCAACGATTCCGGTCCCGAGTTGGTCGAGCTGTTCAGGCGCTTGCGCGGTGCGGGTGCAGAGATTCATTACCTCTACATCCCCTGCAGCCCGATCAAGGGGAACAGCATCTATTGGAAGCCGCTCTCTTACGGGATCAGCATGAACGATTACCTGCGCGCTAATCTGTCCGACCGCGCCATCCCCAGTATCTGCACGGCCACCCAGATCGGCAAAATAGACTGGTACAGCAGCGGTTGGGCGGTGGAAAGAGATTCCGAAAACGAAAGTTTCATTTGGATAAGAACCCCTTACACGCCCGAATTCTTTAAAGAATTTGCTCCACTCACCAAGGACCTGGAGATCATTCGGCTAAACGACGAAGGCACTATTGATATCAAGTACCTGGCGGAGATCGGCAACGATTCCTATCTGCTCGGTGCGCGGCCAAAGCGAAAAACCCGCAGACACAAGCAAGCCAGAGCCGAAGAGATTGCACGACTGCAACAGGAACTGGTCCAAAACAGGCAGACCGCGTGCAGTATTGTCGAGACTGGGCTGAAATACCTTTGCCGGACCCATAAAACCAGGGTTGAAATAAACTTCAACGCAGGTGAAGAAGCGTTCAATTATATCGCCAACGACAACAAGATCAGCGACGTCGTTATCTCCGCGCAAGAGGATGGCATCGAGGGCCTGTTTTTTATCAAACAGGCCGTTAAAAGGCTTGCGGAAATACCGCACATCAACGCGGTCCGTCTGCGCAGCATGAAATTCAACACCGGCCCTGAACGATTTACACGCGGAGTCATCAACACCCTGGCAGACCTTAACGGTGTGCGCGCCATCACCCCCCTGCGGTTGGAGATTGAAACCTGGTTTATCCTGCCGGATGAAATAAAACCGGAGCATGCACAATTAACGCGAAAGTTGAGCAATAAGGGAATCAGGGTCTACGCCAACGTTCCGCTGCTCGGCGGCATCAATGACAGTGATACGGTTATCCACGAAATGGCCAGCAGACTTCGCGCGACCGGCATCGAATTCCACCACGTGTATGTCGCCGGATTGCCGATCCAGACCCCCTGGAACGATTACTACCCGATCGATTCCTATGATGTCACCAGCATAGCCACCATGGTCAGAAGGGAAGGAAGTGGCAGGGAAATCCCCAAGTATGTCATCAGCACCAAACACGGTGAAGTAGACTACGGACTGTCTTCGACCCTGATGCCGGATGAGAAAGGGGGCTGCAAAATAAAGCTCGACTGTTACGACAAAGCCTACTACCTGGAAATGAACCCATACTATGCCTTTTCCCAGGACACCGAGTTTGACGACGAGAAACCGGTCGTCGAAGTCACGGGGCTGGTTAAGACCAACAATTTTCCCATCTCCTGATCATTGGTGCCGCGATGAGATACCCCTATATCGTCTACAGCCCGAAGGTCGCGCTAAAACCCCTGTTCAAGGGGCTGAAAGGCGAGCCTCTGATCCTGGACATGTCCGTCGAAGAGCATATTTTTGCGGGGATGGATGTCAGGGACCAGCGGGAATGTCAGCGGCGCATCGATCGGCTCATGGCGGAAGGAAGCCACAGCTGGGGCATTTCCTCATACCTGGAAAACCGGGAGAAGCTTCTTGCCGACTGCCCGCAGATGGTTGAGGAGCAGCGTTTTTACCATCTCGGGATCGATATTATTGTCCCCCTCGGCACGCCGTTGCACGCCCCGCTGGCAGCAACCATAGATGCGAGCGGCTACGAGGCCGGAGAGGGTAATTATGGCGGCTACGTGCTGTTACGTCATCAAAGCCCGGACTTCGAAACCTTCTACAGCATGTATGGCCATTTGCGACGGGACACCCTCCCTGCTCCGGGAATGTCGGTGGATGCGGGAGAGATCTTTGCCCATATCGGCGATTTCAATGAAAACGGGAACTGGTTTTATCACACCCATCTTCAGATTATTACCGAGCAGGGAGTGGCCCAAGGCTACCGCCTCAAGGGCTACTGCCCGGCAGTGGACCTGGCCCTTATGGGTCGTCTCTGCCCCGATCCCCTCCCTTTATTTCGGATGTGAACAACCTTCCTCGGTACCAGAGACCGGAAAACCTTTGGGGTCAGGCCGCCTGCCCTGAGTCCCGCCGCTGGCGGGATCGAAGGGTGAGAGACCGGATTTACCGTCTTTACTAAAAGCCAACGTTTTTCTCGCGCTCGTTCGTCCCGCTAAAGCGTGACTCACTAGAGACGCAGAGAACGCGGCAAAATTCAGGCAATTTCAGGGTTAAATTAAAAAGATCTTTTGTTTTTCCCTGCGATCCCTGCCTGCCACGTCGTAGTTGGAAACGAAGACGGGCGCCCCTGCGAGAGGCAGACTTATTCGCCTTTATAGATTGAAACGACTGGATTCCGGGTCGTTGCCCGGAATGACTGGGAGGGTTTTGGCCCTCCACGCTCCACGCACGTACGCACGCACGCTCTACGTAAGTATTTCGTATTTTCCCTCATCAACCCAGAGGATTCCGATTTCTTTCACCCCCCCACACCCCATACTCTCCCACGCTTCTTTATACGCCTCAAGCTGGGGCCGGTACTTCTCTTTATCCATCCCCCCCGTCTTGTAGTCCACGATGACCCAGCCGTCGTCTTCTTCGAACACCAGGTCCATGACGCCGGACTCCAGCACGGGGCCACGGGGTTTTTCCTTTTTCAGCCAGGTATACGGGACCTCACGCAACACCTGTTTCGCACTCCCGGCTTTCGCCCAGATATCAGATGCTGTTACGGATTGAACGGTCTTCACGGCTTCATCGGCGTGCTCCGCCGA
>JALHUC010000620.1 GCA_022865845.1 bacterium
CGGCAGCCAGGAACTTCTCATGGAAGGTGTCAGGCTGGCCGATGAGATGGAAGAATCGCTCCGAAGCCTGCCTCCATGGGAAACGATCCTCCAACCTGCAGACGATACAGGCGATATTGCAGGTGAGCTGAGAGAGGTGGTCAAGGCCTATGCAGGTGGTGCAGACATCCACCAGGCTTTGACTATTTCAGGGTTTCCCCCATACCGTTTCTATCCGCTTACGAGCGAGGCTTTGAACAAGGGATTTCTGATCGGGCCAACGGACGCGGCGATGAAAATCGATCTGCTTCGAAAGGTGAGAACAGCCCTGGAAAAACTCTGACGAGGTGTTGATGTGATTATCCGGTACATGATTCTTTCACCTGTGGAGGAAGCCAGGCAGGCTTTCCTTGGCGGGCTGTTCGGGACCTTTGAACTATCTCCCAAGGGACGTGGAGAGAAGGTTGTTCTCCCTGTGGAAGGAGGGAATCTGGAGGTGGTGGGAACAGGTGTTTCAGGCAAGCTCCAGGATATGACAATCAGGCTGCTCGAGGGGGGTGTCCAGGTGGATGGCATCCTGATCCTGATCCCTTCCGGTGACGATACTTCATGGGAGGAGGCAAAATCCATTGCCCAGTGGGTACAATCCAATGACCGGCCCGTTGCCGTTAAAACCTGGGTTTTCAATTCTCTTGGAGACCTGGATAAGGAAACCACGAGAAAGACTTTGCTGACACTTACCAAGGAGCATGAGAAGCATCTTGCTTCAGGGTGATCATGGCTTCCCTTAAAATACATATCGACCTTGTCGACAAGATCCATCTGGAACTCGTTATTAAAGCAGCGGGACATTTGGGATGGGAAGTTTCCCCTGGCACTCCCGGTGCCAAGCCTCCAGATGTTCTGGTAACAACACCGGAAAGGTTGCATCGTCACAGGTATTTGAAGGAGCGGATCGATTTGCATCCGCAGATCCTTCTTATGGCATCCTCGCAAGATACAGACCCCAACGACCTCCTGGGGGTAAGGGTGATGGGGTTCCTTGACCCTGAAATGAGACCCGGCCTGATCAATGAAATACTTTTAGAGGCTGGGAATCAACACTTGAAATACCGCGATGGTTTTTCCATGTGGCACCAGATGGAGGAGCGATACGCTGAATCTTCCGTACTCCTGGACCTCGCCCTGGAACTTGGCCCCGAATTGAGCATTGAGGAAGTGCTCGGGAAGATCGTTCAACATCTTGCGGATGATCTCGGATATGCCATTGTCTCCATTATGTTCCTGGACGAAAAGGAAGGTCACCTAACGATCCGGGCGGCCAAGGGGTTAAGCCAGCGGATCATAGAGACCACGAGGATGGAGATCGGAAAAGGTGTTTCGGGTTCCGTCGCCCAGTCCGGGGAGCCTCTTCTGTTGAAGGATGTGGAAGCGGAGGAGCGGTTCGCGAAAGTCAGGAGCCACGGCCGGTACACGACAAAATCCCTCATCTGTGTCCCTCTTAAAGTGGGTGACCGCGTTATCGGCGTTCTTAACGCCAACAACAAAAGCCGATCCAATCCCTTGAATGAATTTGACCTGCGTATATTGTCTGTATTCGCCACCCATATTTCCGTGAGTATCGAGCGGATAAGGCTTTATCATAATCTGGAGCGCAAAGCCCAGGAACTGGAGGAGGCCTACGGGAAGCTCAAGATTGTCGATCAGGTAAAGTCGGATTTCATCATTAATGTGTCCCACGAGTACAGAACACCGGTCACCATCATCCTCGGTTACCTTGAGCTGTTAAAAAGCACACTGAACGAACCTTCTCACATGGAAAAAGTCAGCGTTGCCATGGAGGCCGCCAACCGCTTATCCAGCCTCATCGACGACAGTACCGATCTGCTCAGGCTGGATACCGGATCATCTCCCTTCCATTTCCAGGAGGCACAATTACACTATTTTCTGGAAGAATCGGTAAGGGGACAATGGCCCAGGTTCGGATCCAAGGGGGTCGATCTGAGCCTCGACCTTCCCGATAGTTTGCCCCCGATCTGGGCCGACCAGGCCAAGATGATAAAAGCTTTTGACAAACTACTGGATAATGCGTTGAAGTTTACTCCAAAGGGAGGTTACACCAGGATAAAGGCCCAGAGCTACGGTGAAGGTGGAGTTCTCGTATCAGTTGAGGATTCCGGTTCCGGAGTTCCCCATGAGGATCTGACCCGGATCTTTGATCGTTTTGAACAAGGTGGTGATATTATGACCGAAAAACCGGAGGGCACCGGGCTGGGCCTGCCTATTGCAAAAGCCATCGTGGCCGGACACCGGGGAACAATAAGGATCGATAAAGAATACGTGGATGGCTGCCGGATCATTGTGACCCTTCCCTGCCTGGATTCCTGGGGGAAGGGTGTTACCGAAAGTCCAGAGTCCAGAGTCCAGAGTGTAGAGAGGTAGGAGAATTGATCCTTCGAAAAGTACAGGCCACAAAATTGAAAATAGAGAATATAATTCGGAACTTGGAACTTGGAACTCGGAACTCGAGCGCAGCGAGTCGTTGACCCCTAAAATTCGCTATGATACAAAAAACGGATAAATCTTTGGAAGTTACGAAGGCTGCCCAATGGTAGCGGTCAGGGCTTCGGAAATCGGTCACCTCCCGGAAAAGGATGCCTGGGC
>JALHUC010000621.1 GCA_022865845.1 bacterium
CAGGGAAGATGTATAAAGGCCTCCCGGAGGATATAGTTAAAATGCAGTGTCTAGTGTCTAGTGTCTAGTGTCTGGGGTCTAGTCTAGGGTCTAAAATCTAGAACCTAGATCCTAGAGCCTCTTTTAATTATACGGCTTTCTCGAAATTGCCAGTGCGGATACAGCGGGTGCAGAAAGTAACCTTTTTCACGCTTCCGCCTTCCTTGATCCTGATGGTTTGCAGGTTCGGAAGGTATCGTCGTTTGGTTTTGTTGTGGGCGTGGCTGACATTGTTCCCCACCATGGGGCCTTTTCCACATAAATCGCATGTGCGGGACATATTTGCCTCCTGTTTGATTTTGGTCTGGCCCGCTTCACGGCTTTTGTGTTGCGGTAAAAGACTTGGATTGCTAACATAATCAAAGATAAAATGCAAGTTCACCGAATCAGTGCAGAGGTAAACAAGGTTTGTAGTTTGAGGTCTGAAGTTTGACTCTACACTTTGTACTCTACACTCATCTATAAGGAAACCCTATGGCCAAAATCAATAAAGATATGGTTTTTAATGAAGTACTCAGAAAATATCCGGATTCCGTCAAGGTTTTTAAAAAATTCGGCATGAATTGTTTCGGATGCCTGGGCGCCGAGGCTGAGTCCCTGGAGTACGGGGCGATTGCACACGGCGTTGACCTCGATTCTCTTCTCAAGGACCTCAACCAGGCCCTGAAGCGCTGATTGAAGCGGCTGGCATCTGAGTTGGAAGCCGGTAAATCCGAAGGGATGCAGCTGACTGAACTGCCGGGAATCGGGAACAGGATAGCTGCCAGGTTCCAGAGCCTGGGTATCTACTATGCTCGGGATCTGATCTTTCTGTTACCGAGGGCCTATCAGGACCGAACTCATCCCCAGCTTATACCCGCCGTCAATGAGGGGCAATTCGCCACTATACGGGGACAGATAATGTCCATCAGCGAAAGAGGGTACCGGTCCAGAAAAACCCTGGAGGTAATGGTATCCGACGGACACGGTGTTATTTTGTTGAAGTGGTTCAGGTTCGGCCGATGGTTAAAAGCAAACATTGAAAAAAAGTATCCACCCGGCACCCAGGTGTTGGCCAGCGGAAGAGTTACCAGTTTTTCAGGCAGCCTGGAAATGCACCATCCGGACCTTAGCGAGGCATCCAAAGACTCTGGTGGGGGGATCGTCCCTGTTTATCCGTTGGCTGAGGGTATTTCCCAGCAGACTGTTCGAAAGGCGGTCCAGACAGCGGTATCGCAGCTTTTGAACACTGTCAGTGACGAAATCCCGGAGAATATTCGAAAAGAATACCATCTTCCCGGTCTGAAAGAGTCCCTTGCCCGCCTGCATGAACCACCGGATACTGACGATGTCCAGGCTTTGAACCTCGGGGCAAGCCGTTGGCACAGACGCCTTAAGTTTGGCGAACTCCTTACCTTCCAGTTGGGGCTTCTCGCAAGGAGGCGCGCCCTGGACAGCAGGAGAAGCTATCCAGTAACTCCTGGGTGTTCCCTTGAGAAAAAGTTGATGCGGGTTCTTCCTTTTGACCTGACAAAATCCCAGCTCGATGCTCTCGAAGATGTGGGGAGGGATATGGCTGCGAAGGTTCCCATGCACCGTCTCCTTCAGGGAGACGTGGGTTGCGGCAAGACCCTTGTAGCTTTCATCTCCATGCTGAGGGTTTGCGAGGCAGGCTACCAGGCCGTTCTTATGGCTCCTACAGAGGTTCTGGCCGAACAGCACTACAGGACCATATCAAAGTGGTGCGAACTACTTGGCGTACCTGTCGCCCTTTTAACAGGAAACGTTGACGGCAAACAGCGGAAAGAAGTGCTGACAAAAGCCATAAGCGGTGAGACGAAACTTTTCATTGGTACCCACGCTCTCATTCAGGAAGGCGTCCAGTTTAAGAACCTGAACCTGGCAGTTGTTGATGAACAGCATCGTTTCGGTGTCCTTCAGCGTCTGGCACTGGGCAGGAAGGGGGCCAGCCCTCATTTCCTGGTGATGACAGCCACGCCCATTCCACGTAGTCTGTCCATGGTCATATATGGAGATCTGGATATTACCACTATCAATGAGATGCCAGCTGGCCGTATTCCGGTGGAAACCGTTATCTTCAAGGAATCGGATCGTTCCAGGATGCATCTTTCCGTAGCGAGGGAAGTTGAAGCCGGCCGACAGGTCTATATTGTCTATCCTCTGGTAGAGGAGACTGAAAAGTTGGAACTCCTCGCTGCCAAGGAAATGGCCGAAAATTACAGACAAAGGATCTTCCCACATCTCAGGATCGGCCTTCTCACCGGCAGGATGACCTCCCGTGAAAAGGATGCCGTCATGGAGCTGTTCAGAGCGGGTGATTACCAGGTCCTCGTTTCAACAACAGTTATCGAGGTGGGTGTTGATGTCCCCAATGCAAACCTCATGGTCATAGAACACGCCGAGCGCTTCGGTTTGTTCCAGCTGCACCAGTTAAGAGGCCGCGTGGGAAGGGGTATGAACAGATCCACATGCATCCTTATGGAGGGGGCCAAAAGCTCCGATGAAGCCAGAAAGAGGCTTCAGATCATTTCGAAGACCAATTCAGGGTTTGAGATCGCTGAGGCTGATCTGGACATCAGGGGGCCGGGAGATTTCCTCGGAGTCAGACAGGCCGGTATGCCTGAATTTCGCTTTGCTCATCCTTTCAGGGAAGGAGAATTAATGTCAGCAGCAAGGGAAGCGGCATTTCAAATGCTTCCTGAGGGTGGCCAACTGCCCGCGGGTATGGTTGAAGAGGTTCGCAGGATGTGGTCGGAGGAGGTTTCCACAACAATTTCTGGTTAAAGCTTTATCAACAGGCGTTTTTGTGAAATATATGGAGTTATGCTTCCCTTTTTATAGTTCTACCGGTTTTTTACTTCGAATCCATGAAATTGGGCCAGAAAGTCTATAAGTATCTGTAAAAGCAGTATATTTTTGTGTGACTAAAATTTATGCAGATAGGAAAAACCCCTTTTAAGCCGTTCATGAAGCCAGGTTGTGCACAGGGTATTCCACGACTTTCCCACATTTTCTGTGGAAAAGGATGATCAACCATTATTTTTCGGTAGTTTATGGTGCCG
>JALHUC010000622.1 GCA_022865845.1 bacterium
AAACCCGAGCGCGTGCTCAGGGAACGAATGGCATGGTAGGCACGGTAAATGTAGGAGGAACCGTCAATGAGGAAAAGTGTCTTTTCCCCCTCTTTTGGTCTGTCAGTCACATTCTCTCCTGCTCGACTCGGGTGAGGGGGGAAAAGAACCGGGAATAGGGAATAGTGAAGGAGGAAGGTGGGGGGAGGCCGAACAGAGAAGGTGGAATAGAGGAGGTGGAAGAAAGGCTAATAGTGCCCTCTTACCCTATTCCCTATTCCCTATTCCATCTACCCTATTCTCACTTCGGCTTTACTTAACGACGGTTATCCAGCCCCGGTCCTTCGGATCTTCGCCATGGACAGCCTTGAAGTATGCCTCCTGGATGGCTTTCGTAACGGGACCCGGGCGGCCTTCGCCAATGGCCCGGTCGTCCACTTCCCGAATGGGCGTGATCTCGGCAGCGGTACCCGTAAAGAAGGCTTCGTCGGCAATGTACAGCTCATCCCTGGTAAAGCGGTCTTCCACCACCTGGTACCCCATCTCACCGGCCAGGGTGAACACACTGTCCCTTGTGATACCGCTGAGTATGGAGGTCAGCGAGGTGGTCTTGATGACCCCGTTCCTGACGATGAACAGGTTCTCGCCGCTGCCCTCGCTGATATACCCGTCGGTGTCGAGCATAATGGTTTCCTGGTACCCGGCCTGGATCGCTTCCCTTTTGGCCAGGATCGAGTTGACGTAAGCTCCGTTGATCTTGGCCTTGGTCATCATGGCGTTGACGTGGTTCCTGGCAAATGAGGCGATCTTGGCCCGAATGCCGTTTTTCAGACCATCTTCCCCCAGGTAGGCTCCCCAGGCCCAGGCGGCAATAAAGACCCCTACAGGGTGCTCGTCCGTGACCAGCAGGCCCATGGGCCCATCTTTCAGATAGACGACAGGTCGGATATACCCTTCCGCAAGACCGTTGACGCGCACCAGATCGATGTGCGCCTGATAAAGGGTGTCCCAGTCGTAAGGGACCTTTATGCGGCAAATGTGGGAAGAGTCGTAAAGGCGTTTGACATGGTCTTTGAGCCGGAATATGCCGGGCCCTCCCGAGGTTTTGTAGAAACGAATCCCCTCGAACACACCCAGTCCGTAGTGCAGGGTGTGGGTCAGGACGTGGACCTGAGCATCCTCCCAGTTCACCATCTCACCGTTCATCCATATTTTTGATACAGGTGCAACCATCCAATGATCCTCCGTAAAATGAGATGCGCTGCGCTCATCTCATTTGTTATCACGAGCTTTCCTCGATCGCTGACTGTTGTTTGATACTATTTGATTATTGTCCGGTTTAAGACAGTTTTTTCCTCAGCCCGGACACGATCTCATCGAACTCCTGTCGAACAGCTTCTCTAGTCCGGAGCACCTCATCCAGAAATTGTCCAGCACCCTCATCATCGTTCTGATATCCCAGCCTCCGGGCCAGAGGCTTTGCCTTCCGGATGTCCTTGGGTATCCTGGGGTTCGATCGATCCTGGTATATCTGGGAGCGATTCTCGATCTCGCGGTAGAAAAGGTACGCACGGCGCAAAATATTATACTGTTTTTCATTGACAAGTCCAGCTTCGAACAGGGCATCGAGGGCCTCCACAGTGGTGGTGGTTCGCAGGGATTCATGGGCATCACCGTGGGCTAACTGCAGTATCTGGACAGCGAACTCCACATCCACAAGACCCCCTTGTCCTGCCTTGGCGTCGTAGTGATCCCCTCCGCCTTCCCGGGCGATCTCCTCCTCCATCCGACCTCTTACCCTGACGATCTCATCCAGACCCTCGAGGCCCAGGGGCCTTGTGTAGGTAAGGTTCTCGATGAGGCCGGTGACCCGCCCCCTGAACCCTTCGTCCCCGGCCACCCACCTGGCCTTGGTCAAGGCCTGCTGCTCCCAAACCAGTGCCTTTTCACGGTGATGAACCTCGAACCCTTCCAGGGTCGTGACCAGGGGCCCTGCCTGCCCCGACGGCCTGAGCCGCATGTCAATACGGTACAAGACCCCCTCCTCCGTGGGGCTTGTAAGCACCATGATCATCCTCTGGGCCACCTTTGTGAAGTACTCCCTGCTGCTTTCCGGTCCATCATAAATAAAGATCATATCCAGGTCAGAGCTGTAGTTCATCTCGCTCCCGCCCATCTTCCCCAAAGCCACCACGGCGAAATTCCCTTCTTCAGACGTTTCATCTCCGCCGGCTTCCTTCCTGGCAATGGAAAGGGAGGCGTTCACCAGAACCTCGGCGAGGGTGGACAGCTCACCATTCACCGTGATCTGATCCTTCACATCAAGGAGGTCTCCCAGACCGATCCTCAGGATCTCTCCGTTGCGGTACCGCCGAAGGATGTTCAGTTCATCCTCCAGAGAGGGGCTGGACAAAAGGATCCCGCGCACCTCCTCCACCATAGTCTCACTGTCTTTCTTAACGGAAAGATCCGTACCTCCCACGATGACATCCAGAAGGTCCGGGTATCTGATGACAGAAGATGAAAGGTAGGGACTCTGGCCAAACAACACCACCAGGAGCCGCACAGCCTCCGGATTACCAGCGAGCATGGAATAGTAGGAAGCTCTCGCTCCCACTCGAGTGATGAAGCGATCCAGGTTCACGAGAACGGCATCCGGGTCGGCTACCTCACTCAGGTTCGCCAGGAGTCCGGGGGCTATCTTTCGGAGCAGATGCCGGCAGTTGTCGGGGAAGTGGCTATGGGGAGGACCGTCTCTGAGGAGCATGAGGTTTTCGTAGGCACCATCAGGATTCGCGAAACCCATTTCCTCAAGCCGGGAAACAACATCTTCCCGGTCAAGCCCCTCATCCAGGAGATCTTCCCGGGCATCCGGTCCTTCAGGCGCCGACAGTTCGCGCCTTGAAAAGAACTTGTCGAAGTGCTCCGCCACCCGGTCCGTGACCGAATCCAGTGCACTCTCAAACCCTGCGCGGTCAGGAAACCCGTCCTTAACGAACCCCATAGACCATGCCAGTATTTCCAGATCTTCTTTCGATTTCGGGAGAAGTTGGGTCTGGCGCTCCTCAACGAGCTGGACCCTGTGCTCGACGGTCCGCAGGAAAATGTACGCATCTCTTAGCCCTTCTGCGTCTCTCTCTGTAAGGAACCCATTCTGCATGAGACGCCTGAGGCTCCTGAGGGAGTTTCTACCGCGAATGGAAGGGGTTTTTCCTCCATTGATGAGCTGAAGGGTCTGGATCAGGAACTCGATCTCCCGGATTCCGCCCCTTCCCAACTTGACATCTCTCACCCCACGGAACTTCTCCCTGACATGGCGGTCGATGCGATCCTTAAGAAGCCCTATCTCCCCAAGAGTATCGTAATCCAGAAGGCGCCTGTATACGAAGGGTGAGAGACTCTCTAAAAAGTCCTCTCCCAGCCTCCTCTCTCCTCCGATAGCCCTTGCCTTGAGAAGAGCGAGGCGGTCCATCGTCCGTCCCCAGGACTGATAATAAGTCTCCAGGCTTGGCACGGAGTAGGCGATCTCTCCTGACTCCCCTTCGGGGCGAAGACGCAGGTCCACCCTGAAGACGATGCCTTCGGCGGTCCGGTCGTTTAAAAAACCTGTAACGATCTCACTCATCCGGACGAAGAACCGATGGTTCTCCACGGCATTTTTATAACCCCCCGATGCGGTGGGGCGCCCGGTGGTCATCCCTTCGTGAGAGGTGTACAGATAAAAGAGGTCGATGTCGGAGCTATAGTTGAGTTCCCCCCCGCCCAGCTTGCCCATACCCAGCACACAGAACCTGCACGGCCGATTCATCCCATGCTCGGTTGTGTGGATGGGGATGCCGTGTTTTTCCTTTTGTTCCACATAGGCGGCTTCCACTGCCATTTCTACCGAGACCTCCGCCAGATTGGAAATGTCCAGGATCGTTTCCTCCAGGGAAGCGGTGCCCAGCAGGTCCCTGACCCCGATACGAAGCATCTCCCTGTATTTGTTCCGGCGAAGGATACGGGTCGTTTCCCCGGAGTCCGGCTCCATCTCGGCCCAGGTCATGAGATCGAAACGCATGTCGGCCATGGTCCGGTGATCGGTGAGCCCCACCTTCCTCATGAGCCATATGTAGTCCTCCGGTGAGCGCATGATGAGGGAAGAGAGGAAGTTGCTGTACCCGAGGATGACCATCAGGGATCTGATGCCGTCGGAGTCTTCCAGAAGGGAGTAAAAATTGGGATCGTCCACTGCCGACAGTAAACGCACCATGCGAACCAGCGCTGAGTGAGGGTCTGCGGTCTTCAGGGCAGCCTTCACTGCTGAGCGTGGGAATTGGGATCCGAGGCCCCGGGTCGGGGACTGTTCAAGGAGGGAGGAAAGCAGGGACACCAGACCATCAGATTCAGGCAGACGGCCGCTCGTCTTTATCAACTGGACCAGTTGGTCGACCACTTTTGCCATCAGGTCACCGCTACCCCGAAAGGTCTGCTATGGCTTGTGGGTAGGGAGGAGTCAGGACCCCTTTTTCCGTCACGATGGCCGTCACCAACTCGGCCGGTGTGATATCGAAGGCGGGGTTATATATGTTGATCCCCTCTGGGGCCCACCTCTCGCTTCCGTAGCCGGCCACCTCCGCTGGATCCCGCTCCTCGATAGGGATATCCTCTCCAGAGAAGATGTTAAAATCAACGGTCGATACAGGTGCCGCGACGATGAAGGGGATGTTGTGCCGGCGGGCCAGGACTGCGACGGAGTACGTCCCGATCTTGTTGGCGATGTCACCGTTGGCGGCAATACGATCCGAACCCACTACAACGAAATCCACCTTCCCTGCCGCCATGATGGCACCTGCCATGTTGTCGGTTATGAGGGTGGCGGGGATCCCCTCCTGGACCATCTCCCAGGCGGTAAGCCTGGCTCCCTGCAGGACCGGACGGGTCTCATCCACCCACACCATGGAGACCTTGCCATCTCTATGTGCGGACCGGATGACGCCAAGAGCGGTTCCATAACCGGCTGTGGCCAAGGCTCCAGCGTTACAGTGTGTGAGGATCCTGGCGTTCTCCGGAACCAGGTCGGCCCCGAAATCTCCCATGGCCCTGCACGAGGCAAGATCCTGAGTGAAGATATCCAACGCCTCTTTTTCAAGAGCGTCCTGTACCTTTTTACAATCCTGAATTTTTTGGGCCTCCAGGGAATCCATAAGTTTTCCCATGCGCTCCAGAGCCCAAAAGAGGTTCACGGCGGTGGGACGGGAGGAGGTCAGCGTGCCCCTGGACTCATGAACCCTGGTTGCCAGTTCATTCGGATCGTTCCCGGTGTACTGGATGGCAGCCAGGGCTGTGCCGAAGGCGGCTGCGCATCCGATGGCGGGAGCGCCCCTGACCACCAGGTCGCGAATGGCTGCAGCAACCTCCACAGGGTCAGTGTATTCTCTGTAAGTCTCCTCAAGGGGGAGTTTCGTCTGGTCGAGGAGGGTGAGGGTTTTATTTTTTGAGTCCCACTTGATGGGCTGGATGGTGCTCAAATGATGACCTCCGATAAGAATGGGTGAGAGGGAGAGAGGGGGACAAACAATTTATCTCCCTCTCTCCCCCTCCGATATTGGGGGTTAATACATTTTCTATAATAACGGTACATGGGGTTTTGGTCCAGAATGTAGAATGCAGAACCTGGGAGGAAAATCAGGGCGAAGGGCGAGGAGGAACAGTCCAAAGGCCAAAGTCCAAGGTCCAAAGGTGTCATTGCGAGGAACCCCGAGTTCATTTGCGGGTGACGCGGCAATCTCGTCATTCCGGGCCGAGACCCGGAATCCAG
>JALHUC010000623.1 GCA_022865845.1 bacterium
ATATAAAATGGTTAAGATGCCCATGGCCCACGTGGCCAGGGCCCTGGAGGTTGACGAGACTGACGGTTTCATGAAAGCCCTTGTAGATCCAGGGTCCGGCCGGATCCTGGGTTTCGCCTGCCTGGGTATGGAAGGGGGAGAGCTCATGGCCGTGGTCCAGGTTGCCATGGCTGGTGGTCTTACCTGGCGGGATCTGAAGAATATGACATTCGCCCACCCAACGCTGGCGGAATCGCTTAACAATTTGTTCTCGCTGGTGGAGCGCAATTGAAACATATTTCAGATTCCAGATTTCAAATTCCAAACAAAGGATTTCTCTCGCTCGTTCATCACGCTTGAAGCGTGATTCACTTGAGGCGCAGGGATCGCAGAGAAGATCTAAACAATTCTAGTTTAATGCTCACCAGTGTATGCCTTTCCCTGCGTACTCTGCGACTCTGCGCGAGACTGCTTTTATCCCTTCCACAGGAAATATGATTTTCCCTGGATTTTGGATTCTTAAAGGAATTTTATGCTTCGCGATCCTGAAACCATTGAATCTAAATTCATCCGCGACATTCTCAGCTATTCCGCCGGGGACGTTCTGGAAGTGGGCTGCGGAGATGGCCGTTTGACCGGGGAACTTGCGAAAATCTCGGACAGCGTCCTTGGCCTTGATCCCGATTCGACCTCTATCGCCAAAGCCCGCCATCTTCTGGAAAACGGGGTCAAGCTGGCCTTTGGGTCTGGTGAAAACATCCCTCTAGCAGAAAACAGCGTTGACACCGTTGTCTTTTCCCTGTCCCTTCACCATCATCCGGACCCGGACAATGCCCTTTCCCAGGCGCGGCGCGTCCTGAAGGAGGGGGGCCGCATCCTGGTCCTTGAACCTGTAGCTGGAACCAGTTTGAACACACTTTTCAGACTAATCCACGACGAAGATGAGGCCTACGACAGAGCTACCGCTGCCATAAATCTGTGCGGCTTGAAGGTGGCAGAGCAAGGGTCCTATTCCTTTCCCTGGCGATTTGAGGACTTCGAGGAGATGGTGAACCATTTATATTCACATTTTGACCTGGAACCGGAGGAGCCTCAGGTCAAGGCCATGAAAAACATTCTGGGCAGGAAGGCAAAGGACCGCCCCCTTGATATCGAGGACACGACTCGATGGTGGCTACTGACTTCTGCATCCTCAACTTGAACTTTCCGTCGCCATCTCTGGAGCAAACGCTTTTCTGATCACCGCTTCGATCCGATCCTTTGGCCATGGAAGCTGATCAATTCTGTCACCGACATCTACCATTATACGTACAGGATCGCCCCACCTTCTCCACTTCAGGAACCTTTCCTCGTGCCTTATACCCATGGCCTGTCCGGCCAGGGTCACGTAATTGGCGATCCTGATATCTGGTGTCCATTGCGGCCCTGTGAAGAACCAATGACAACCGTGGCAGATGTTGACCATTGTCCCGGCCCCGGTATCCGATGCCTCCTCGAGACGGCTCTGGATCCAACGCCTGCCATCTTCGGGTGATCCTGCCAGGAGACCATAACCGCAGCAGACATTTTCCCGCGGCATCTCAAGAACCACCTTGCCAGTTACCTGGGTCAGGAGCTCCCGCGGGGCCCCAGGGTCGATCCTGAGAAAGTGATTCTTGCAGGGATCGTGCAGCGTGATCGAGCCGATATCTTCCTGAGCCACTGTCTGACCAGGCAACCTGTCAGTCACGAAGCGGGCAAAAGATACAGTCGGCAGGTCCACTTCTGAAAGATGGAACAAGGTAACGCAGGTGGGACACCACAGGACGATCGCTTCAAAATCATCTTTTTGAAAGGCATCGACGAGTCCGTCCATGGCCGCCCGTTCGGCCGTAAGAAAACCTGCAGTGCTATGGTTGCCTCCGCAGCAGTTGGAAAGGCCCGGCAGAAAGCTCCAGTCATCTACCAGGCGATCCATGATGTCCATGGCAGTGAGAAGTTTGTCGGGCATGCTATAAATGTTGCAGCCTGGGAAAAACAGGAACCGCCCATCGCCTTTCTTAAAGGGAGTTGTGATGCGCTTAAACTCGGCGGAAGTGGTGAGGAGAGCCGCCAGCACACGTTCATCACCAGCCGGATCCGATGGTGGAATGAATACACCCTGCGTCCAGACACCTTGTTCACGCAGGCATCCTCGAAGCAGTAAATTTGTCCTCATGGGGTCGAGCCCCACCGGGCAGGTGTCCACCGTACACTGGTAGCACTCGTTGCAAAGCTGTGCTCTGTCGATGACAGTGCCGGTAGGCGGGCCGCCTTCGAGGAAGGCCCTCACATGGCCCTGGATGGCGGAAGGGGTCTCTTTCGGGTCTGTCGCAGTAAGGGCCGGACACATAGCCGCGCATGCACCGCATGCGGTGCACGTTTTGGAAAATTCATCGGCGAGGAACCTGAGAAGTGTCATTCCCAGTCTGAATCCGCAGACCCATCCCGAGACGGCAGACTTCTGTCCTTTTTTAACAGGGGGATTAGAAAGACGATACAACCGGCAAGAAATACAAGGCTGGCCGCGGCAAGGACCAAGTCACTGTCTCTCACCGCAACGTATAGGAACAAAAAAGCGCAGACTAGAAAGAGTACCCACCCCAGCAGGTGAAAGGGGGCATCTTTATCCTGATGGTTCATACCAGTTTCACAGTCAGGTCCAATATGTTGCTGGACTATAAGCTCAGATGCTTTTGCTGTTTTGTAGCAAAGGCGTTGGTGATCCGATCGATGACAATTGCCAGGAAAACGATGCTGATGCCCGCAGTGAACCCGTGGCCGATCTCGATGCGGTTGATAGCTTTAAGGACTTCCAGGCCCAGCCCCCTGGCTCCGATCATGGAGGCGATGACGACCATGGCAAGGGCCATCATGGTTGTCTGGTTCACCCCCACCATGATGCTGGGAAAGGCCAGCGGCAGCTGGACATCGAAGAGGAGCTGCCGATCGCTGGCACCGAAAGACTTTGCTGCTTCTACCACGCTCTCGGGGACTCCCCGGATGCCCACGTCCGTGAGCCGGATGATGGGGGGGACAGCGTAGATCACCGTGGCAAACACGGCCGGGACCTTTCCGAGGCCGAAGAGCATCATGGCCGGGATGAGGTAGACGAAGCTGGGCATGGTCTGCATTCCGTCCAGGACCGGGCGGAAGAGCGTCTGAAAACGGTCGCTGCGGGCCATGAGAATTCCCAGGGGGAAGCCAATGAGAAGAGACACTATCACCGAGGCGAACACGATAGCCAGGGTGGTCATGGCGTGATCCCAGAAACCGAGGATCCCCACGGCAAAGATGAGGCCAGCCATAATGGCGCCGTGCCACCACTTGCCCATGGTCCTCCAGGCTGCTACAGCGACCAGGATTAGGACCACCGGCCACGGTATCCACAGGAGGAGCCTATCCATGATGATAAGGGTCTTGAGAAGGGCGCCCCCGATGGCGTCGAAGAATACGACCGTATTGACCAGGACCCAGTCCATGACAACGTCGATCCACTTTTCCACAGGGAGATAAAGTTTTTCTGGAAACTCAAACATCTGTGTCCTCCGGTTCCTCCAGCGAATCTTCAAAGTCTTCCTGGATCATGCTCTCGATGATGGTGTGGTTGCGGATATAGCCAACAAGCTTTCCAACGTCGTCCAGAACGGCTATGGGATGCGGGCTTGCGGTAGCCAGGGGGAACAGCTCTTCCACCGTCATGTCGGGAGTGCACGTTTCGAACTCGGTGTCCATCGCCTGGTCGACCCTCTCTCCTCCGTCTTTTATGAGTTTTTCCAAGGCTTTATGGTTCAGGAACCCAACCGGGCAATTACGCTTGTCCAGAATAAAGGCAAAATCCCTCTTACTGCGATGGATAAGGGTATGAATTACCTTGGGCCCCTGCCAGACATGAATATCCGGCTCATTCTCTTCCATAATGGTCCCGGCGGTCAGCACCGTGGCCGGATAGGCGTCCCTCACGAACTCCTGGACATAATCGCTGCCCGGTTCAGAGATGATCTCTTCAGGGGTGCCAATCTGGATGATCTGTCCGTTCTGCATAATGGCGATGCGGTCGGCGATCTTGAGCGCCTCCTGAAGGTCGTGTGTGACGAAGATCATGGTTTTGTGGAGCTCGCTTTGCAGCTGGATCAGTTCGTCCTGCATCTCCCGGCGGATGAGTGGATCCAGACCGCTGAACGGTTCATCCAGGAGCATGAGGTCGGGATCGGCGGCAAGGGCCCGTGCAAGGCCCACACGCTGCTGCATTCCACCGCTCAGGGAAGAAGGCAGGTACTCTTCCCAACCCTGCAGGCCTACCGTTTCTACTGCCTCCTGGGCTATCTTCATCCGCTCCTCGATGGGCATTCCACGGATCTTGAGACCGTAGGCGACGTTTTCAAGAACCGTGTAGTGGGGCAGGAGGCCGAAGGCCTGAAAAACCATGGCAGTGGACCTGCGCCGAAACTCCATGAGTTCCTTGTCGTCCAGAGCGCAGATCTCCTTGCCGCTGATGAAGATCTCCCCGGCAGTAGGATCCACCAGTCGGATCAGGTTGCGTATGAGGGTGGATTTCCCACTTCCGGAAAGACCCATAAGAACGAAAATTTCCCCCTTATGAACCTTGAAGGAGATGTCCCTCAGGCCCACTACAAGACCCGTTTCTTCCTGGATCTTCTCTTTGGATTCGTCTTTCAGGTCGGATTTAAACAGCCGTTGGGGGTTTTCACCAAAGATCTTCCACAAACCCCGGGTCTCGAGGATGACCTCCCCGGCTTCCAGGGGCGCAGATGATGAAACTTCAGACTCGATCACTTTCGAACCTCCTTCAATCTGGACCGGTCACAGGCGTGGAACGGTTAAGGGCAACTGAACAGGATCAACCCTCGGGTTCTCAGACATCCCAAAAGATAAAAACATGTCGGCGGCCCTTGAGGGCC
>JALHUC010000624.1 GCA_022865845.1 bacterium
GTTCAAAAAAGCTGTCATCACCAGCGGCGCCCGGGCCTTTGAGCTTCCGGTCGAGGGGTTGGCTGAGGCAGGTTTTCTCACCAACGAAACAGTATTTTCCCTTACCGAGAGACCCGCTCGCCTTGCCGTTATCGGGGCCGGTCCCCTGGGTTGCGAACTGGCTCAAACTTTTCAGAGGCTGGGCAGCCAGGTATCGATCATAGAAATGAGTCCGCAGGTTCTGTCACGGGAAGACCCGGACGCGGCCAGGATGGTCGAATCTTCCATGTTAAAGGACGGGATCGAACTGCTGCTGTCATGCGATATTAAAAAGGTTGAGAAAACCGGCCAGGGGAAGGTTTTCACCCTTGAATGCGGAGGGCAGGCGAAACAACTTGTTGTCGATGAGATCCTCATTGGAGTCGGGCGGGTTCCCAACGTGGATGGACTTAACCTGGAGTCTGTGGGAGTGAAGTACGACGCGCGCAGCGGCGTAAAGGTGGACGATTTCCTGAGGACGACCAACCCTAAAATCTATGCCGCTGGCGACATCTGCTTCCCTTACAAGTTCACTCACACCGCCGATGCCATGGCGCGTATCGTGATCCAGAACGCCCTTTTTAAAGGCCGCAAGAAGACCAGCGCCTTGACGATCCCGTGGTGCACCTATACCGACCCAGAGATCGCCCATGTGGGTATGTACGAGGCCGATGCGGTTAAAATCGGGGTCCAGGTGGACACCTTCACTATACCCATGTCCGATGTGGACAGGGCAATCGCGGAAGGGGAGACGGAGGGGATGGTGCGGATCCACGTGAAAAAGGGGACGGACCAGATCCTGGGCGCCACTATCGTAGCGCGCCACGCCGGGGAGATGATCAGCGAGATCTCGGTGGCCATGAAGGCCAGGTTGGGGCTTGGGGCCCTGTCCGGTGTGATCCACCCTTACCCCACCCAGGCAGAGGCCATTCGTAAAGCTGGTGATGCGTATAATAGGACTAAACTTACTCCTTTCGTAAAGAAGCTGTTTGAAGGGATATTGAAGTGGCAGCGGAGGGGGTAATCCTTAAAAGTACCCGGTACCAAGTACCCAGTAGAAAAATCAGGCAAAATTCCTTTTTGTGCCTTTAATGTAGGCCTCAAAGATTCTGCTCACTTCTTCAAGTTTATCCATTGCATCATCTGTGTCTACATAGCCCAAATCCTCAATCAGGATCAGAAAATATCTGCATTCCTCCAGAGAGCTCTGAGATATACTTAGATAGCGAAGTTTATCAGCGACGGTTCTTTTTTTGAATCCTTCCGCTATATTGGCTGGCACTGAAGCTGCTGCCCTTCTTATTTGAGATGTTAAACCGTATAATTCGAATTTGGGAAAATTGTGGCTCAAACCATAAATAAAGAGGACCAACCCATGAGCCTTTTGCCACAGAATCAGATCACGGAAAACTTTTGCGGGTGCGTGTTTCATTGCGTTCTCCTACTGTTGATCAGGACCTGTCAATCCTGTGAGTGTTATTTCCATAGAAGTAATTGCAATAAGCTTGCCGAGCACTTGAGTGGCGTCATTGCTCCTTTAACTGGGTACTGGGTACTGGGTACTGGGTACTCGATACCATGAACTCCCTCCTCATTGTTTTCACTCGGTATCCAACTCCCGGTCTCACCAAAACCCGCCTCATACCCGCCCTCGGTCCCGAGGGTGCAGCGGACCTTCAGCGGCAGATGACCGAACACACTCTGTCTGTCGTGGGCCCTCTCATTAGTGAGGGAATTCAGCTGCAGGTCCGATATGAAGGTGGCGAAGAATCCGACATGAAGAAATGGTTGGGGGAGGTCCTTTCTTTTGTACCCCAGGGCGAGGGAGATCTGGGAGACTGCATGAGGCGCGCCTTTGGGGATTCCTTTAAAGAGGGGTTTGAAAAGGCCGTTATAGTTGGCACAGACTGTCCGTCCCTCGGTGCTGATGATGTTGCGGAGGCGTTGGATCTATTGGAGGAAAATACCCTTGTCCTCGGGCCGGCCGTGGACGGCGGTTACTACCTCATAGGGATCAGGTCAGATGCCTCCGAATGGCTTTACGAGCTTGTTTTTGAAAACATTCCGTGGGGGACGGATCAGGTGTTTAACACCACCGTGAACGTTCTTGCCGAAACGGGTCTTGATGTGGGACTTCTGAATGAAAAGGCAGACGTGGATGAACCTGAGGATCTGGTGCATTGGGA
>JALHUC010000625.1 GCA_022865845.1 bacterium
AAGGTCCACAGACCTTCTCTGGTCCTGGATAATGGTGCCCTACCAGGCTACCTTCGATCCGATGAGTCTGAGCATGACAGCCACCATCGGGATCCTGCCCATCGCCCTTGTCTTGCTGCTGCCGTTTGTTAAACAGAAACAAGGTGGCAGTGCCTTTCTTCTGCTCTGGGTTCTGCTGTCTTTTGTCGCGTGGCACCTGACTTTCCGAACTTTCCGTTACGCCATGCCGATGATGGCCGTTGGCTATCTCTGGCTGGGTGCGCTCCTTGCCCACATCGCCCGTGGAAATGGGCTAAGGGAGAATGTCCTGAAAGTTGTTGTGTCCGTATCCCTCATCGCCAATGCAGGGGTGTTTCTGGGACTTTTCGATTACACAAACAAAAGTGTAGATGCCGCCCTTGGTACCAGGTCCCCCGAGCGGTACATCATGGAGACATATGAGATCTACCCGGCCATAAATTTCCTGAACCAGATCGAGCCGCCGCCTGGCAGGGTTCTTTTCCTCGGTGAAATGAGAGGGTTTTATTCGCATTTTTCCAGGGAAGTGCCGTCTCACAACGCTCCCAACCGTCTCCTGGAAATGGTTAAGCGGGGTGAATACCCCGAGCAAATGGTACAGGATCTCAAGAGTGCCGGGTTTACCCACATCCTCTTAAACCCTGCGGAATGGGAGAGGATGGCCCACGGAAACCGGAACGCCCCGCTGTGGGTACTCACAGCTCCGGAAAAAGAGGCACTTTATTCCATGTTGGGGGGGCAGACGAAACGTGTCTTCACCGCCAACGGGGTCAGTGTTCACAGGATCCGAAATGAGCAATGATCCTGTCATCATTATCGGGGCAGGCCTCGCCGGGCTGGCGGCGGGACGCGTTCTCGGTGCCGCTGGCGCGGACTACCTTATTGTGGAGGCCGCAGACCGTCCTGGCGGCCTGTGCCGGACCGAGGTGGTGGACGGTTTCACCTTCGATTACACCGGGCACCTTCTGCATTTAAGGGAGGGGGAGTCCAGGGACCTCATCCTTGAACTGATAGGGGATGGACTGATAGAACAAACCAGGAGCGCTTCCGTATATGTGGAAGGGGTTTTTGTGGAATATCCCATCCAGGCCCATTTCAGTAAATTGCCGGCCCCTTTCGCCGGGAAGTGCCTGGAGGAGCTTCTGGAAGCTGCCGATGGGACGGTTTCTGAGGAGATGTTCTTTGACCAGTGGGCGGAAAAACGGTTCGGTAAAACCCTGGCCGGGCTTTTCATGATCCCCTACAATGCCAAGCTCAACGTTCATCCCCTGGAAGAGATGGAGATCTCCTGGACATCCTGGTCGGTGCCTGTTCCCACAGCCCGGGAACTCAGAACCATCGCACAGGGGGAAACTCCTCCTGCCTACGGTTACAACGCCACCTTTTTCTATCCCCGAAATGAAGGCATAGAGATCCTTCCCCGTAGCCTGACCCGTGGTCAGGAGAGCTTCATTCTCAACGGTACGGAAGTTGACCGGGTGAACGCTCTTGCCCAAACGGTGACCCTGGATAACGGTGAAGAGCTTCCCTACAGCTCTCTCATAAGCACCATGCCTCTTCCGGGGCTGCTGGAAATAACAGAGGGCCTGAACAGTTCCCTGGCACAAGCCGCCGGGAATCTCAGGTATAGTTCGGTCCTCGGGATCTGTATGGGTCTCGACGGTCCTGTGCACACGCAGAGTCATTGGATATATTTCCCCGATGAACACCTGCCCTTTTACCGCGTGGGTTTCCCCACGAACTTTTCTGACAGGGTCGCGCCCACCGGCTGTGGTTCCCTTTACGCTGAGGTGGCTTATATCCCAGGTTCACCCCCGGATGCGGACCGGGTTGCTGATGCAGTTCTCGAGACCCTGGCCGATACGGGGCTCATTGATCGG
>JALHUC010000626.1 GCA_022865845.1 bacterium
ATAACCGTGGCAGGGAGCCCCCTTTCCTTCCAGTACATCAGGCAGAGCTTCTCCGCGGCTGCCTTGGTGATGCCGTAAAGGGGCTTCCTCGCCTCCTCCACAATGAGAGGATGTTCTTCGTCAATGGGCGAGTACCTGGGCTTGCCGTATACAACGGCTGTGCTCGTGTAGATCAAGTGCCCGGTTTTTTGTTCGGCCATCTCCTCAAGTAGGTATATATGGCCTTTGAGATCCTTTTCGAGTACCTCCAGTGGATCGGTTGAAAAAGACCACGCAAGGTGAATGACGGCATCCGTACCCTTGACCGCCTCTTTTACCGTGGCCCTGTCCTCGAGGTGACCCTGGATCAGGGTCAGATTCATATTTTCCAGCGGTATCAGAGGCTGGACATCCTTGTCCAACACCGTAATTTCGTAACCTCGTTTTAAAAGCGAACCGGTGAGGAAGAGGCCGCACGAGCCGGCACCCCCCGTTATCAGGATCCTCTTAACAGCGCTAATGCCGGCGCTCATGACCTACCCCCCTCAAAAAAGGAGTAGCGGCCGGACGGTTAAATTAAGTCCTTACCCGGCCCGCTTCTCCTCGATGGCAATCCCTGGATGTAGTTTCACGCTTACTTCACTTTAGATCTGATGTACTTTATAGCAGTGTAAATACTGCACTCCTGCTTTTCAGTTCCGCGCAACGTTCACTTCTCAATAATCCGGGCCGGCCCCGATGAGGGGCCGACCCAGGAAAGTACTTCAGTTATGCAGCCGCCTTACCTGCCTTGACCTTGGCCTTGATGGTCTGGATCGCGGGGAAGAGGAAGAGGAGGATTGCAATAACCATGAACCAGACTGATATGGGCCGCGTAAAGAAAACGCTGAACTGCCCGTCTCCCATTATGAGGGACTGGCGCAGGAACCGTTCCGTCATGTCACCGAGCACCAGGGCCACAGCCAGAGGTGCGAGGGGATATTTCAACTTCTTCATAATGTACCCGACAACACCGAAAACAAGGGTACACCAGACGTCGAACATGATATTACGCATAACAAAGCTGCCGATGAAGCAGGCGATAACGATGGTGGGTGTGAGCAGCCCCCACGGCACCCTCATGATGGCCGCAAGCCACGGAACTCCCAGCATGCAGATGACCAGGCAGACGGCGCCGGACAGAAAGAGGCTGGCGATGAGACCCCACACGAAGACAGGCTCTTCCATAAACAGTCGCGGCCCGGGCCAAAGACCCCACATATACAAGCCCGCCAGGAGGACCGCCGCGGTGGGCGAACCGGGGATACCCAGAGAGACCATGGGGAGCAGGGAACCGGTACCGGCGGCGTTTGCCGCCGCCTGAGGCGCGATGATCCCCTCAATGGCCCCGTGTCCGTACCTTTCAGGGTTTTTGGAGTACTGCTTGGCAAGACCGTAGCCCAGGAAGGAGGCTGGTGTCGCTCCCGTACCCGGAAGGACGCCGACGAAGAAGCCCAGGACAGAGGCCATGAGCGTCTGTGGAAAGAAGGCCCATATGGCAGCCAATCCGTCCTTCATGTCCTGTACTCCCACCTTGGCGTGAATGACCTCTTTAATTTCAGAGTTGAAGCGGTCTTCACCGTCGATCATGATCTCACCGATACCGAAAAGTCCAATGGTAACGGGAACGAAGTGATAGCCGCTTAGCCAGGCGATGGAACCGAAGGTGAACCTGGGCTGGCCCGTCACGAGATCCAGTCCCACCGCAGTGAGAAGGATCCCGAAAGCGGTGCTTATCAGGGTCTTTGCGGGATGGCCTGTTCCAAGTCCCACAAAGGTACTGAAGGCAAGCAGCATAATAGCGAACATTTCTGGTGGACCGAACTTCAGGGCAAATAGCGCCAGAGGCATGGCCGCCGCGACAAAGAAAATGGCCGCGACGAAGATACCTACAAAGGAGGCAAGGAACGCAGCGGACAGCGCCAGTCCAGCTTTACCCTGTTTCGCCATGGGGTAACCGTCGAAGATGAGCGCAACCGACCACGGTTCTCCAGGGATCGCGAATAAGATTGAGGTGATAACACCCCCATATAGAGCGCCCCAGTAGATCGCCGCGAGGAAAATGATCGCGACCTCCGGCGGTACAAGCATGGTCAGCGGCAGCAGAAGGGCCACTCCGGCGGTACCACCCAGCCCGGGCAGAACACCCACCGCAAGACCCAAAAGTAGACCAAGGACCATCATTAGAAGGGACAGGGGTTGGAAAGCAACCCCGAACCCTACCATTAGGTAACCTATTGTTTCCATCTAGACCTCCCGATCTGTGATGTCGTTATAAATATCGTTATAAATATTCATGTAGTTTCCAAGCTCATCTGCAGGATCTGTGAGCCATGATTTCTCCTGTCGGATTTCCCGATGGCTGTCCGCGAAGCTCATCTTTTGGCCGGGATCCATTCCGGATCCGCCTGTTACGGTATCTATACCGCCGTGATTTCGGAACGTTGCTTCCGGGAAATCCCCCTCATAACCATTTAGATAAAGAACTTGCCCTGCATGTACAGAGGGCTTCTGGGTAGAGGGATCTTGAGGCCTACTTCCATACCGAAATAGATCACAAGAACGATGCCAGCTGTAAACAGGATAACGGTGGACCATTTGTGCTTTCCAAGCCACTTTACGAAGAGAGGCGCGTAAATCAGCATGGCAAAGTACACACCGGCGTAAACGAGGATAATGCTGAAAATAAGGGCTGTAAAGGCTATCTTGATGGCCTCCATCATCCCATCTTTGTTGATGAAAAAGTTGTCGCCCTCTTTCTTCTCACTCTTTAAGCCAAGGTACATGACGTATGCAGAACATCCGAACATTAACAGTGCGAGATAGAAGGGAACCATACCTGCCTGGGGTCCCGCCTGCGGCTCCCAGCCGAATCCCAGCCTGAAGCACTCCGCAATAACAATCCCAGATAGAACCATGAACAACCCTGCAGTGATTATTTCACCTTTTCTCAATGGGTCCTCCCTAAGGGGTCAGGAAAAAGGGGGGCAAGGTGTCGTGCATGTACCTTGCACCCCCTTTTTTTTGACCGTTAAACTTTCCCTTAATTACAGTTACAGGCTATTTGAGCCAGCCCGCTTCTTTCATGATCACAATGTGCAATTTCTCATAATCTTCTGTGAACTTCATGAGAGCGTCGCCAGTTACGAACATAGGCTTGAGACCGGTCTTTGCGGCGAAATCCAGCCACCCCTTGTCCTTGGAGATTTTCTCAAACAGTCCAACCAGTCCGTCCTGGGCCTCCTTGGAAATGCCGGGAGGCGCAAAGATGGCACGCATCATGTTGTAGCTGAAATCCATTCCGGCCTCTTTGCCGGTGGGGACATTCTCGTACCCGGGGATGTCAAGGCGTTCGTCCTGGAAGACGCAAAGCGGTCGGACAAACTCCGGGAAGAACCCGCCAGCTTCACTGACCTGGTTCACAGAAGCTTCGATGTGCTTGCCCACGAGGGCCTTTGCCACATCTCCGCCGCCCTTGAAAGGTACATACTTGAGCGTCTTGAGGCCCATCTTCTTCTCGATTGCCCTGAAAACGATCTCGTCTTCAGACTTTGAACCCGTACCGCCAACCTGCAGGCTTCTCTTCTTACCTTCAGCTACGAAGTCCGCAAGGGTCTTGAATGGGCTGTCAATCGGGACCCAGAGCGGGAAGTTGTCAAGAGCAAGCAGAACGATGGGTGTAAAGTCACGGAAGGTAAAGGGCAGATTCTGGAACAGCGGCGTGGTGACAAAGCTGTTCAACGTAATGAGCATCTGATACCCGTTGCCCTTCTGACCAAGGACTGACTGCATGGCAACCGCTCCGGCACCGCCGGGCTTGTTAACGGGAATAATCGGCTCGCTGATATACTTACCCTTGACGTTGAGACCAATAAGGAATCTGGCATACTTGTCAGCGCCACCACCGGCACCAGCCGATATCGTCCACTCAACCGGCCTGGTCGGCCACTCAGCTTTTGCTACCTGGCCAAAGAGAAAGATACAAGCGATCGGGACCAACAACAGAATGAAAAAACGTGTTCTTAGCATTTGCATGGTCTTC